>NZ_JAIWIH010000010.1:0-146751 GCF_052851135.1 Streptomyces sp. BRA346
CAAGGTCGCCGTCGCCGAGGGCGACACCGTGGCCGAAGGCGACCTCGTCGTCGTCCTCGAAGCCATGAAGATGGAACAGCCCCTCAACGCCCACCGCGCCGGGATCGTGAAGAACCTGAACGCGGACGTCGGCGCGTCCGTCAGCTCCGGCGCCGTCATCTGCGAGATCAAGGACTGACGCCGCACGGCTCTTCACTCATCGGCAGGCCCCACCCCGTCGGCGGGGGAGGGGCCTGCCGATGTTCCGGGGTGTCTAGTCCTTGAGCGTCCGCTCCAGGAAGCCCAGCACCGTGTCCGCGTACACATCCGGCTGGGCCTTGATGCCCTGGAGGTGGTCGGTGTCCGGCAGCGTGTGCACCTCGGCCAGCGGATAGCGCTCGCCCAGCGCGTGCACCCCCGTGGCCGGGATCATCGTGTCGCGCTCACCGGCCAGGAAGAGCATCGGCGTCCGCTCGTACGCCCCCTCCGCCGCCGGCGGCCACTGCACCCGCAGCATCGCCAGGGCCGACGACGCGGCGACCGTCTCCAGCGCCTTCCGGGAGAGCCCGGTGCGCAGCGGGCCGGGGATGGGCAACCCGTCGGCCGCGACGAAGTTGCGGAACAGGGGGGCAAGTTCGAGCGCCGGGCCGCTGTCGCAGATCACCGCGTCGACCGGGCAGTCCGCCGCGCGCCCCAGCAGGTAGAAGGAGGGGAAGGCGGAGATGGAGAATCCGAAGACGGCGAAGCGCGCCGCCGCGTACTCGTCCATCGCGCGCAGATGCCTGATGACCGCCACCACATCGTCGGTGTGACGTTCGCTCATGCCCCAGCACGCCGGGTCCGAGACGCTCTTGCCGTGGTTGCGGTGGTCGAACAGGGCGACCGTGTAGCCCGCCCGGTTCAGCATCGCCGCCTGGGCCAGGCTCGCCGACTTGCTCAAGCCCAGCCCGTGGCCGAGCACCACCACCCGTTCCGTATCGCCCGGGCAGAGCCACACATGCAGCCCGCGCGGCTTCCCGTTCAGCGGGACCTGGACATCGGTGCTGGTCAGGCCCAGGTCGTCGGGCTTTTTGTGATGCGGCCGCCGGGGCGGGTGATAGATGAAGTACGAGAGGAAGGCGCCGTAGAGCGGAGCCACCGGGAGCGTCGCCGCGGAGGCCGCCTTCGTCAGGAATCCCGTCGCCATGTCG
Organism: Streptomyces sp. BRA346; assembly: GCF_052851135.1. NCBI lineage: Bacteria > Bacillati > Actinomycetota > Actinomycetes > Kitasatosporales > Streptomycetaceae > Streptomyces > Streptomyces sp. BRA346. Next base: position 1,170 of record NZ_JAIWIH010000010.1, read on the forward strand.
CAAACCCCCATCACAGATCGTGCCCGGTCGTGCGCGATCGTAGTGGTGCCGCCCCGGGGCCGGGTCGGCCGGGAAGCGAACGTGTCCGAAGTCACCGGGCGTTCCCGTACGGCAACCTCGCGTCGTGGCACGGGCGTTGCCGGTGCGGCGGGCGGGTACGGTCGTCGGTGGACGGACGCCGGACGGCGGACACGGATGAACTCCAACGGAGGTAACGGAACAGTGCCGCTCATACGCCCGGCCGACGACCCCGCCCCCACCGCCGACCCTTGGGGCCCGCTCGCCGCACCGCCCCGCCCGGAGGACCGCCCCGGCCCCGGCGAGGTCGCCGTATGGCTGCTGCACCTCCCGCCGCACGCCGCCGCTGCCGCCGCGGTCGCGGACCGGACGCTGGACGCGGGCGAGCGCGAGCGGGCCGCGGGGATGCGGCACGAGACGGCGCGCGAGCAGTACGTCACCTCGCACGTGGGGCTGCGGACGGTGCTCGGCGGCTATCTGGGGGCGGACCCGGCGGACATCGAGTTCACCCGCGAGACCTGCGGCATGCCGGACTGCGACAAGCCGCACGGCCGCCCCGCCGTCGCCGGTGACGGCACGCTGGCGTTCTCGCTCTCCCACGCCGGGGACGCCGCGCTGTGCGCGGTGTCGGGCGGTGCGCCCGTCGGCGCCGACATCGAGGAGCGCAGCCCCCGGCGCACCGGCGCCCGCCTCGACGGCCTGATCGGCCAGCTGCACCCCGGCGAGCGCGCGGCGATCGCCGCGCTGCCGGACGAGGGCTTGCGGGAGCGGGCGTTCATGAGCTGCTGGGTGCGCAAGGAGGCGTATCTGAAGGGCATCGGAACCGGGCTGCCGGGCGGGCTCCGCACCCATTACGTGGGCCTCGCGGAGGAGCTCGGCGCCCCGGTCCCCGACGACGTGTCCACCCCGCCCGGCTGGGCCCTCGCCGACCTGCCCGCCCCGCCCGGCTACCACGCCGCCGTGGCCGTCCGCGCCGACGCCGTCCCGGTCGTGACGTTCACCGGTCTTCGGCTGGCGTGACGGGTCGGGTACCTTCGGGCATATGGCGCATCGTGACGAGGTGGAACTCTCCGCAGGCACCATCGAGTACGAGGACACCGGGGGTGAGGGGCCGGTCGCCGTCCTGCTGCACGGAGTCGCCATGGACGGCTCGCTGTGGCGCGAGGTCGTCGCCGGACTCCGCCCCGGCGTCCGCTGCATCGTCCCCACCCTGCCGCTGGGCGGCCACCGCCGCCCCATGCGCCCCGACGCCGATCTGTCCGTCCTCGGCGTGGCCCGGCTGGTGGCCGAGTTCCTGGAGCGGCTGGACCTCAGGGACGTCACCCTCGCGATGAACGACTGGGGCGGCGCCCAGGCCCTCGTCGCCGACGGCCGCGACGAGCGGATCGGGCGGCTGGTCATCACCTCGTGCGAGGCGTTCGAGAACTTCCCGCCCGGCCTGCCCGGCAAGAACCTCCACACCTCCGCCCGCCTCCCGGGGGGCTTGCGCACCGCGTTCACCCTGCTCAAGCTGCGCCCCCTGCGGCGGCTGCCGATGACGTGGGGCTGGATGACCAAACGCCCGGTGCCGGCGGAGCTGATGGACGCCTGGTTCCGGCCGCTGTGGACCTCCCCGGAGATCCGCCGCGACCTGCGGAAGTACGTGCTCGGCGTGCCGCCCGCCGCGGAACTGCTGCGCTGGGCCGAGCGGCTGCGCGCCTTCGACCGGCCCGCGCTGGTGGCGTGGGCGTCCGAGGACCGCGTGATGCCCCCGGAACACGGCCTCCGGCTCGCGGCCCTGCTGCCGCAGGGCCGCCATGTGGAGATCCCCGACAGCTACACCCTGATCCCGGTGGACCAGCCGCACCGACTGGCCTCGCTGATGCGCACCTTCATGCTGGACGGCGGCGCGGCGGTCTAGCCGTGGCGCCGTAGAAAGGCGTCGACCAGCCGGTCGGTGAACTCCTCGCCGACGGGCTCGTCGGTCACCAGCACCCGGTAGTAGACCGGGCCCATGAGCTGGTCGATCTCGGCCGCCAGATCCAGCCCGGACGGCAACTGCCCCCGCTCCACGGCCCGTTCCAGCGGCAGGCGGTCGCGGCGGCGCTGCTCGTCCAGGTAGCGGGCGCGGAAGTCCCGGGCGAACTCCGGATCATGCTGGGCCTGGGCGATCAGAGCCCGGAAGACGGCGCCGGAGTCGGACGCGCTGAGGAACCAGGCCAGCTGGCGCAGATAGTGGCGCAGATCGACGGCGAGGTCACCGGAATCCTGCTGGACGAGGTCCTTGGCCGCGTCCTGGAGGAAGGCGTCCATGAGGACGTCGATCTTGGTGCTCCACCAGCGGTAGATGGTCTGCTTGGCGACCGTTCCTAGTGCCGCGTCAGTCAAGGTTTGCCCGGTAGCGAGGCGTCCTGGTGCGGTCAGATGCAAGGCGCCGGATCGGCCTCGTAGTGGGCCTACTCGGTCCCAGGGCGGCGAGCGGGGTGAACCTTGGCTGACGCGGCACGAGGGACTGAGCGGGAGTGAGTCCTGTTGCCAGGGCCCATGCTCAGCCGAACACCCCGAACGGTGCTGGGTGTTCTGGTTGCCCGCGTTCGCTCCGCGTCCGGGCAGCACGCATCTGGTGCGTGGTCCGGGAACGCGGGGGCGGGGTTCCTCACGCCCCGGGATGCCCGCTTCGGCCTGGACGGTCCGATGCCCAGCACGATCACTCTGGTCCTGCTGGGGCGGTGACGTCCGTCGCCGGATCGGGTGCCCCAGGGCGCGCCGTCCGATCGCCACGGCTGCTGCGCCGTGGCGGGTCGTCTTCCTGGTCTTGCCAGTAAGGGGCTTCTTCCAGTGCTGGGCGCCCCAGCGGGAGGTGTAGGCGGGGTCGACGGCGACCAGGGGGATGCCGAGTTCGGCCGCCATCGACACCAGCCGGGCCCGTAGCCGGGCGACGGGCATACCGGAGATCAGCTTGCGGAACCGTTTACGGCTGCCGTGTTTCTCCCGGGTCGTCTCCGCGCTGAAGTCCAGGTCCTCGATCGCGATCGCCAGGCCGTGGCGCTGGGCCCAGTGTAGGAGGCGGATGAGGGCGTGGCGCACCTGCGCGTCGCGATGCTGGGCGGTGCCCGAAAGCTCGTAGTCGAACCGGCGCGGGGAGCCGACCGGGTTCCCGTGCTCATCCAGCCGCCAGGCCGCCAGGTGATCGGCGTTCGTGTCGACACCGATCAGGCCGCTCCTGCGGGCGGTCGCCAGCGGCACGGCCTGGACCGGCGGGATTGTCCATGACGCGGTCAGGTACCAGCGTCCCCGGCCGGTGTCCTCGTGGATGCGGTAGGCCACCGCCCGGTTCACGGTGATCCGGTCGCGCCAGGTCTCGCCCCGGTGCGGAAACGTGACGCGGGCGGTAAGAACGTACCGGCCGTGCGCGGCGTTGGAGAGGTGGGCGAGCGGGGCCGGGAGCCGGATGCTGACCTCCCCGTCGGGGCTGACCCGGACGGTCTCGTTGCCGTACCGCTTGCCGGACTCGCCGTCCGCCTGTAGGAAGCGGCGCGACGCCTCCCACCGGCGGCGCCACTCCTTCTGGGTGAGCCCGGCCCGCTCCAGGTGATGCCGGGTGTTCAGCAGCCGCTTCCCGCCCCGCACGACCCGCACCCGCCCGGCCTCCCGGTCGGCCCGCTCCCGCTCCAGCCGGTCCTCCAGCACCCGCAGACGACGCGACTTGGCAAACCACTCGCTCTCGCTGCCATAACCGCCCGCCGCCCGCTTCGATCCCTTCAACCCGAGGGGGAGTGACAGCCGGAGGCGGACCGCGCCGATCCCGGCCTCCAGGCTGCGGATGTGCGCGGCCTGACCGCGCCTCGCCAGTGCCCACTGATCATGCGTGGCCTTCGTCAGCGACCCCGCCCACCGCGACGACGACTGCCCGCTCAACTCCCGCTTGCGCCGTGCCCACCGCTCGCCGTCGTGCTTCAGACCCGCCGCGCACCGCGCCCTCAGATCGCGTGATGCCAGTGACCCGAGATGGTCACCGACCAGCCGCAGCACCTCCTCGTCTCCGGCGGTCAGGCCCTTGAGGCGGTCCCGGATCGCCACCCCGCAGGGGCCGGGCACGACGAACGGCGCCGCCACCTCGCGCAGCCCATCCACTCCCGTCCCCCCCACCCGGCCTCGAAGACCCCGTCACCCCGCCCAACGAACACCCCTCGCAAAGGTCACGTATCCGACGGACGAACCCCCGTTCTCACCGGCCGGACGTCCGTGCACGCGCCCAGCCGCCAGACGGCGGCGCTCACTGACGCTCGCGAACGCGCACTCGTACACGGCAAGTGGCAGCAGTACCGAACCCCTCGCCGGCGGACCGCGTTGTCGGACCGGCGGCGTACCGTCGTGGGTATGTGCAGATCCATCAAGACGCTCCGCCCGCCGTATGCCGAATCGGTCACCGAGGAGGACATGCGCGCCGCCGCGCTCCAGTACGTACGCAAGATCAGCGGCTTCCGGCAGCCCGCTCCGCACAACGTCGCGGCCTTCGACAAGGCGGTCGAGACGATCGCCGCCGCCACGGGGGAGCTGCTGAGCACGCTGGAGGTAAGGGGTGGCCGCATAAGCTGAATGGCCCGGGTGCCGTCACCCGGGCCATTCAGCTTGATCGCCTGCGTGGCCCCCGAAAGTGAGATCACCGCTCAGCTGTCACGGACCTGATGTCGTGGTCCGAGCGAACCTGCGGCACCGTCGAGGTCGGCCAGTCGCGTTGCGAGAGAGAGGCGCTTGCCTGATGAGGTATCACCAGTCAGCCGCTGGTGAAGTTCCCATGCTTGACTGCCGATGTGAACGATGACCAAGAAGACTTAGGGAAAACGAGCACCGGGCCGTTAAGGTTCTTGCTGTCTCGGACGGGGACGGAGCCGAGAGGGCCGTCGGCGACCTCGACGCAGTTCTCCATTCCATTGCTGTAAGTAGATTTGCGCCATTGGGCGCCATTCAGGCCCCTGAGTCGGGTCACTGGTATTCCTCCAGGTACCTTTTAATGAGATCCGCTGACGCGGGTTCGGGTAGCGCTAGTTGTCGAACCGAGTCAAACTGCTGAGTTAACTGCACCACCCTCTTGGTTGACTCTACCAGTTCGCCCGATCCAAACGACTCGACATAGGCAATGGTTGTTCCGTTGGGTTTGGTGATCAGTGTCAGGCTGCCTCCGAGCATCCAATATTCACCTTGCTCAAAGGGGATTACTTGGACGGTGATGTTGGGATTTTCGATCCTTTTCAGGATCTGGAAGAGTTGATCAGTCATTGTCGCTGATCCGCCAACAGGTCGCCTTAGTGCTGCTTCATCCATGATTGCCCAGTATGGTGGAGCGTCAGCCCTGGAAAACACTCCCTTGCGCGCCATTCGAGCGGTGATGGTTCCGGTGATGTCGCTGGTGGGGGCTTTGGGGTGCTCGGTGCGGATGAAGGCTGTCGCGTAGTCTTCCGTTTGCAGGAGTGCAGGGATGGTGCTGCTGGTGAAGACTTGGATGCGTTCCGCCTTGGATTCCTGCGCGGCGGCCTTCTGTGCATAACCTTGGATTGACCCTGCTCTGGCTACTTCGAGGATCTCAAGCAGTGTGCCGCCCGTCTTGAATAATGCGTCGAGGGACCGCGTCATTTTCTCCGACGGTAGCTGCTCTCCGCGTTCCACTCGTCCTAGATAGGCGTGGTCGAATGTGGTCTGCTCCTTGAGGTCTCGCAGAGACCACCCCCTCCGTTCACGCTGACGCTTCAGCTCATTGCCCAGAAGTTGGGGCAGGGTGAGCCGTTCGTCGTCTTCGCGTTCTGTCATCGAGCGGACCTCTCCATCGAACGAGCGGGCGTGGACAACCGACGGTTGGCCACGCGTCACTCCTGGTGAGCGTATGCCCTCGGGGTTCATGGTGGTAGCCCTGCTCCACATCGGCTGAAGGGAAGACGGTGTGGCGCGTCTGTACACGAGGGCTGCGCGAAAGACCCCCGCGACGTCGGACCGTCCGGGGGCGTGGCCAACAGCTGAGAAGGAGCTGATGACGTGCTCGATCCTATGCGGCGTGCACTCGAATGGGTGAGATCGGTTTGCGTCGCCTTACGGCCGCGCGGCCGTCACCGGGCCGGGCCGGCGGCGCTCACCGGGGCCGCCGCGACCGTGGCACCTCCACCGACGACCACCGGCGGCATGCCACCCTCGGCCGTCACCGCCCGACGTCCAACTTCGCCGATTCCGCACAAGCTTGACGTGCCGCTCGACACCGGACGGTTGCTCGTCCGGCCGTACGTCCTCGCCCACGAGGAACACCAGCGGAGCCGGAGCGAGCAACGCCACCGGCAACAGCGGGAGCGGCGGCGGGTGTTGCCGCTGGCCTTCGACGGCTTGGACGCGGGAACGGAGTGGATTCACGGCGTCCTCGTGGGGGCGGGCCGGTGACCGCAACAGGCGGCCTGCGGCTGCTGCCGTGGACCAGCCCGGACGGCAGGCCGTGCTACCTCGCGCCAGCCGGTGCCCATAGCCGCTTGAGCCGCCGGGCGGACGAGATCGAGGCCCTTCAGCTGTCCATGGGCGCCGAACTCCTCGGCCACGCCCGCGCGTTGCTCGACGACCGGAAGGCGGACATCGGGGAGGTTCGCTTCCTGGCGGAGCGGCTGTGTGAGGCGCTGCGCGACGTGCTTCGGGTGGCCGAGAGCAGAGGAGCGCGACTGCCCACGGGCGACGAGGAGAACGGACCGGCCGAGCCGGAGGACGGCGCGGATGACCACTGGGCGTCCGGTAGCGGAGGGGAGGCGCCGTGACCCGCTGGACGATCAGCCTCGTCCCGGGGCGGGGCTTGCGCCGCGCCGACGGCGGCGTACTGTCGCTGCCACTCCGGATCAGCGGCGACGGACAGCATCTCGCCGTCACCGAACTACCACTGACCCCTGCCTCCGCGGAGCAGTTGCACGCGGCCCTCTGCTACGCGCTGGACGGGCAGCGTCCGCCCGATGATTCCCTCGAGTGCCGACAGCCGGTCCGCTACCCGGGCGGTCGGCAGCGGTACTGAAGACCGCCGCCCGGCCCTTGTCGCCCCTGCCCCGAGGCGACGAGGGCCGGGCGGTCCCGCGGGCCCCCGCCGGGCAGGGGGTCAGCGGACGTAGTTCTTGAGGACGTCCGAGTCCAGCGTGATGCCCACCGGGTCGGGAAGGACCACCTGCTCGCCGAAGGGGGCCCGGTGGATGTCGAGGTAGCAGCCGCTCTTCGGGGCGGGGTTGGTGTGCACGATGACCGCACAGGCGTCACGGTCCACGAGGAGGTAGACGGGAATGCCTGCCGCCGCGTAGGCGGCGGGCTTGTCGATCCGGTCGCGGCGGTCGGTATCCCCGTCGTGCGAGGTGACCTCGACAGCCATCAGGACCCCTTCGGGGTCGGACCACTCACCGTGTCCTCTGAAGTGCCCGTCCGGCGCCAGCACGCCGTCCGGGCGGGCCCGCCCCTTGCGGTACGCCTCGACCTTCAGCCCACGCTCGCCCGCGTAGAGCCAGAGGTCGGGGCGGTGCTGCATACAGCGCTTCTGTAGCCACCTGACGATCTCGTCGTGATCCCCGTCCGGCACGCACTTCTCCTCGATCCGTCCGTTGATGAACTCCAACGTGACGGTTTCGGGCACGGTAGAGGCGATCTCTTCGAACTCTTCCACCTGCATGTGAGACGTGCGCTCGGTCATAACCGTCATGTTGCACCTCTTTCCTGGAGGAAGCCAGCATTCCTGGGCACGCGTGCGACGGGGACACAGTTCGTGGTGGATCACTCCCACGAGTGACGCATCGATATCAGGCGGTGACGCGCGCGGAAGCTCAGACGAGTCAGGGCGGTATGTATCCGCCAAACGCGACCGGGGCTCCTCGATGAACGAGAAGCCCCGAATCGCTGCCATGTGCGCCGCCAGGGACTCGAACCCCGGACCCGCTGATTAAGAGTCAGCTGCTCTAACCAACTGAGCTAGCGGCGCCTGCTGACGAAGTAAATACTACCTGGTCCGGGAGGGTGCTTTTGACCAACGCCGGTGACCGCCGCCGGTGACCGGCGTCAGATGGTCAGTGAGAGCAGCATCGGCGCCGCCTCGCGATTGAGCAGGTAGGCCGCCTGACGCAGCCGGTGCGCGCGCTCCAGGGGGAGGGACAGCGCCAGGCATCCGACCGTGTGGCCCGCCGTGACGGGGACGGCCGCGCAGACCGTGCCCACGGCGTATTCCTGGAGGTCGAGCACGGGCACGGTGGGTGGCTGGCTGTCCAGCTTGCGGAAGAGCACCTTCTCGCTGGTCGTCGTCCGCGAGGTGAGCCGGACCGTCTTGTGGCGGGAGAGATGGTCCCGGCGGCCGTCGTGGTCGAGCTGGGTGAGCAGGCACTTTCCGACGGCCATCGCATGGGCGGCGGCGCGGAAGTCCACCCACTCGTTGACCTTGGGTGTCTGCGGCCCGTCGGCGTACTGCGTGATCTTGACTTCGCCGTCCACGTAGCGGCTGAAGTAGACCGCCGCGCCCACCGAGTCACGGAGCGCGCCGAGCGACTTCTGGAGCTTGTCCTCGACGGCCCGGCCGCGCCCCGGCACCCCGGTGTCCAGCAGGGTGAGGGACGTACCGCCGATGTACGCCCCGTCGGCGATCTGCTCCACGTACCCCTCGCGGCGCAGCATCCGCAGCAGCTCGACGAGCCGGTCGCTCGGCAGCCGGGTCTCGCGGGCTATCCCGGCGTGGCTCACCCCGCCGGAATGCCGGGCGACGACCTCCAGGATGCGCAGGGCGTGCCGCACCGAGCGGAGCGGTGCGATCGGCTCGGGCCCCAGCACCACGGCGTCCCCTCTCGCAGGTGGTGACCGCTTGCGTCAACGCCGTCGCTGCGGGTCACGGGTGCGGGGTAGCCCACGGGGGCCCGCAGGAGGCGGCTTCGTACCACGATAGCCGCCAAGGGGGCGATATGGAGCGGAAGTTGAGCGATGGCATGTGCCATCGTCAAGCCGCCCACATCGCCCCCTCGCGGCGTTGCGGTACGGGTTTACAGCACCGCGCTCAGGAACTCCCGGGTCCGCTCGTGCTCCGGCTCCGAGAAGATCTTCTCCGGCGGTCCGGACTCGATGACCCGGCCCGCGTCGAACATCAGCACGTCGTCGGAGATGTCGCGCGCGAAGTTCATCTCGTGCGTCACGCACAGCATGGTGATGTCCGTCGTATGGGCGATGTCCCGCAGGACGTCGAGCACTCCGGCCACCAGCTCCGGGTCGAGCGCCGAGGTGACCTCGTCCAGCAGCATCACCTGCGGCCGCATGGCCAGCGCCCTCGCGATCGCCACCCGCTGCTGCTGCCCGCCGGACAGCTGCGTCGGATACATGTCGCACTTGTCGCCGAGGCCGACGAGATCCAGCAGCTCCCGCGCCCGCTCCTCGGCCTCGTCCTTGTTCAGGCCCAGGACGTTCACCGGGGCCTCGGTGATGTTCCGCAGCACCCGCATGTTGGGGAAGAGGTTGAACTGCTGGAAGACCATGCCGATCTTCTTGCGCACCTCACGGGTGTGCTTCTCGCCCGCCGGGACCAGCTTGCCGCCCTTGTCCTCGTGGGTGAGGTAGTCCCCGTCGACCTTGATCGTGCCCTCGTCGGGCTTGAGCAGCGTCATCAGCAGCCGCAGGATCGTGGTCTTGCCGGATCCGGACGGGCCGATGAGGGTGACGTGCTTGCCGGAGGACACCGAGAAGTCGAGGTCGTCCAGGACGGTATTGCTGCCGAAGCGCTTGGTCACCTTGTCGAAGCGGATCAGTTCACTGCCGTCCACGGCAGGATTCGTGTGGTCGGTTTCAGTGGCCAAGACGACGCTCCAGGGCTCGCATGAGAAGAGATGCCGGATAGGCGATGAGGATGAAGGCGATGCCGACCATCGTGAACGGCTCGATGTAGTGGAAGGACGACGAGGCCTCGCCCCGCGCCTTCTGAAGCATGTCGACGACGCCGATCAGCGCGAGCATCGGGGAGTCCTTCAGCATCGCGATGACGTAGTTGCCGAGGGCGGGCACCACGCGGCGGATCGCCTGCGGAAGGATCACCGCCTGCCAGGTGCGGCCCCGGGAGAGGCTGAGCGCGGTGGCGGCCTCCCACTGGCCCACCGGTACACCGTCGATACCGGCCCGGTAGACCTCGGCGGTGTACGTCGAGTAGTGCAGCCCGAGCGCGATCACACCAGTGGTGAGCGCCGAGAACTTGATGTCCCAGGTGGGCAGCACGTAGAAGAAGAAGAACAGCTGCACCAGCAGCGGGGTGTTGCGGATGAACTCCGTCACCGCCGACACCGGCCAGCGCACGAAGCGGCTCGGCGAGCGGAACGCCATCGCCCACACCAGCCCCAGCGCGAACGCCAGGATGGAGCCGAGGGCGGTGGCCTCCAGCGTGATCAGCAGCCCGTGGCCCAGCTGCGGGAGGAAGTCCCTGGCCACGTCCCAGTCCCACTTCACTGGGCACCTCCTCCGACGACGATGTTGCGCGACTGCTCGGACTCCTGCTTGCCGATCAGCTTGCGCGTGACCAGCGAGCCCTTGGGCGGAGCCTGGCCGATGTTGGCCTTGGCACGCCGCTCCAGCAGCCGCATCAGCCGGGTCAGGATGAACGCCAGCACGAAGTACAGGACCAGGATGATCGTGTAGATCTGCGCACTCTCACCCGTCGCCAGCCGGGACAGCTGGGCGGCGAAGGTGATGTCGGCGACGTTCACGGCCGAGACCAGGGCCGTCGCCTTCAGGATCTCGATCAGCAGATTGTTGAACGGCGGGATCATCTCGGGGATCGCCTGCGGCAGGATCACCCGCCGCATCCGCTGCGCCGGGGTGAAGCTGAGCGCGATGGCCGCCTCGCGCTGCGCGGGCGCCACGGAGGCGATCGCGCCGCGGACGATCTCGGAGCCGTACGCCCCGTAGTTCAGCCCGATGGCCAGCACCGCCGCCCACATCGGGAACAGCTGCCAGCCGAAGGCGAGCGGCATCACGAACGCCAGCCAGAACATCAGCACCAGGGCCGATGTACCGCGGAAGATCTCCACGTAGCAGGCGGTGAGGAAGCGGACGAACCGCAGCCGCGAGGTGCGCGCCATGCCGATGCCGAAGGCGACGGCGAGGGCGAAGGCCGCGCAGTACAGGGTCAGCTGGACCGTGATCCAGACGCCCGGAAGAAGCCAGTGTTCCCACAGCCCGGCCGTCATTTGCACAGCTCCTCGGCGGTCAGGTCGGTCATCTCGCCCTCGGTGAACCCGAAGGGCCGCACGATGCGCAGCAGCTCACCGCTCTTCTTCATCTTGTGCAGCTCGACGTTGAAGGCATCGCGGAGCTTGGTCTCCTCCGGCCGGAAGGCGAAGCCGCCCGCCCCGATGTCCGGCTTGCCGTCGAGCATGGCCTGGAACGGTTCGGTCGCCTCGGCCCGCTTGCTGTTCCGCTGCTTGACCACGTTGTGCACGGTCACGGTCGTGCCCGCGAACACATCGGCCCGGCCCTGCTCCACTGCCAGCAGCCCGGCCAACTGGTCCGGGAGGATCAGCATGTCGCTCTCCTTGACCCCGGCGTTCTTGGCGTAATCGATCTCGGCATAGGCGGTGCCGGTGGCCATTTTGGCCTTCTGCTTGACGATGTCTTCGTAATTGTGCAGGTTCTTCGGATTGCCCTTGCGGACGATGAACGCGTCCCGCATGCGGTAGTCGGGGTCGGAAAAGATCACTTGGGCGCAGCGTTCGGGATTGATGTACATCCCCGCGGAGACCACGTCGAACTGCTGCGAACGGAGCCCCGGAATCAGGGAGCCGAACTCGGTCGGCACGGGCTGGACCTTGTCCACCCCCAGCCGCTTGAAGATGACCTTCGCGATCTCCGGCGCCTCACCGGTGAAGTCGCCATTCTTGTCGATATACCCGAATGGGATCTCCCCCGCAATTCCCAGTCGGACCGTCCCCTGCGCCCTCAGGCGCTCCAGCAGATTGCCCCCATCTCTGGCGTCCGAGCTGGACACCCGGCTACAGCCGACCGCGCCCAGCAGGCCAAGGGCCGCGCCGCCGACCAGAAGCGATCGACGGGATGCCCCTTTTGCTCTGCTATCGATGTCTTTCCCACGTGGTGGAGCCATGGGCGCGCGACTACCCGAACCCACGAAATATATGCAGGTCGTTTCCAGCCCTTGATACAGACGATGCTGGGTATGCCCCCTGGGGAAGGACTGGTGAAGGACTGGTTCCGAAGCGACCTGGAGGAATGTCGATGGTTGACCGAGCCGACCGGTTCATCGAGGTCTCGCTCGACAAGCGCGGAGTGACCTGTACCGCGAAACTCCTCGATGACCGCGCGCCGATCACCTGCGAGGCGGTCTGGAACGCGCTGCCGCTGGGGGGCGACGTGTACCACGCCAAGTACGCGCGGAACGAGATCTACGCGCTGCTGGCCCCCTTCGCCCCCGAGGAGCCCCCGCTGGAGAACCCCACGATCACCCCCATCCCCGGGGACCTGTGCTACTTCACCTTCTCCGACACCCAGCTCGGCACGAAGTCCTACGGCTACGAGGCCCAGGCCAAGCACCAGGGCAAGCGCCAGGTGATCGACCTCGCGCTGTTCTACGAGCGGAACAACCTGCTCATCAACGGTGACGCGGGCTGGGTCCCGGGCATCGTCTGGGGCTCGGTCGTCGACGGCCTCGACCGCATGGCCGACGCCTGCCAAGACCTCTGGCGCGCAGGCGCCCTGGGCGAAACCCTGAGCTTCCGCCGGGCCTGACGCCATGCCCCCGCCGGGGCCGGGGCACCGCCCCGGCCCCGGTGCGGGCCCGGAAACCCGACCCCGGGCTGGACCGAGGCCCGGGAAAACCAGCCCGGGCCGGGGAGTCCAGCCTGGTCCGGGAAATCCACCCGAGGCCGGGAAAAGCAGCCCGGGCGGGGAAATCCACCCCGGTCCGGGAAACCAGCCCGTCCGGCGTTTGAGGACCGGGGCCCGGGGCGGGGATGCCCTACCCCCAGCCCGTCCGGCGTTTGAGGACCGGGGTCCAGGGGCGGAGCCCCGGCGGGGGTGCAGGGGCGGAGCCCCCCGCAACGGGGTCCGGGGCGCAGTCCCAGCGGGGTCCGGGGCGGAGCCTCTCGCGCGGCGGAGCCGCAAATCGTCAGGGGTCGGGAAGGGGCGCGGGGTGGGGGAACCGTCACCCCACCGGCGGATGGACGCCCTCCGTCACCCCGGCCCCATACAACGCATGCGCCACCCGCAAAACCACCGCATCCGCATGCCGCGCCCCCACCAACTGCACCCCGATCGGCAACCCCGCCGACGACATCCCGCACGGCACGGACGCCGCCGGCTGCTGCGTCATGTTGAAGGGGTACGTGAACGGCGTCCACCCGGTCCACCGGGTATGCCCCGACCCCTCGGGCACCTCCACCCCCGCCTCGAAGGCGGTGATCGGCAGGGTCGGCGTGACCAGCAGGTCGTACGCGGAGTGGAAGCGCCCCATCGCGTGCCCGAGCGCCATCCGTACGTCCACGGCCGCCAGATAGTCGAGCGCGCTGTACGCGGCCCCCTGGGCACAGATCTCCCGCAGCCCCGGGTCGAGCAGTTCCCACTGCTCCTGCCCGAGCGGCTGCACCACCCGCGCCGCGCCGCTGAACCACAGCGTGTGGAAGGCCTCCACGGGGTCCTCGATGCCCGGGTCGATCTCCTCCACGACGGCGCCCAGCCCGGCCAGCAGATCCACGGCCCGCCGCACCGCCGCGGCCACCTCCGGGTCGACGGCGGCAGCGCCGCCCATCGTCGGGCTGTAGGCGACCCGCAGCCCGTCGATCGAGCCGCCGCCCGCGCTGATGGCCTCCCGGAAACTCCCCCCGAGGGGGCCGAGCTGCGACCAGTCGCGCCAGTCAGGCCCGGTGATGACGTCCATGAGCAGGGCGGAGTCGGCCGCGTCCCGGGTCATGGGCCCCACATGGGCGAGGGTTCCGAAGGCGCTGGCCGGGTATATCGGCACCCGCCCGTAGGTGGGTTTGAGCGCGAAGATGCCGCAGAAGGAGGCGGGGATGCGCACGGACCCGCCGCCGTCCGTGCCGAGGCTGAGCGGACCGGCGCCCATCGCGACGGCGGCCGCGCTGCCGCCGCTGGAGCCGCCCGCGGTGCGCCCGGGGTCGTACGGATTGCCCGTCACCCCGTCCACGGGGTTGTCCGTGACACCTTTCCAGCCAAACTCCGGGGTCGTCGTCTTGCCGAGAAACACCGCCCCGTGGTCCCGCATCCGGGCCACCGCGGGCGCGTCCTCGTCCCACGGCCCGTCGGTCCGTACCGTGCGCGACCCGCGCAGCGTGGGGCCGCCGCGCATCAGCAGGATGTCCTTCACGGACACCGGAACGCCGTCCAGGAGCCCGGCGGGCTCGCCGCGCCGCCACCGTTCGGCGGACTCCTCCGCCTGGCGCAGGGCTTCCTCGCCGTCCACCCGGCTGTAGGCGTTGACCCTCGGCTGGATCTGCTCGATCCGGTCGAGCGCGGCTCGTGTGGCCTCGACGGGGGAGAGGTCGCCGGAGCCGTACCGCTCGAGGAGTTGAACCGCTGTCAGGTCGTGCAGGTCGGTCATCCAGCTCTCCGTTCAGATCGTGCAGATCGTGAGGCCGTGCGATCAGTCCACGGGTACGTAGCCGAGGCGCTTGTCGACGATGTTGAGCAGGGGTTCGCCGGCGCTCCAGCGGTCGTAGTTGTCCTGGAACTGTTCGGCGAGGTGGTCGCGCCAGCCGACCGTGTCGCCGCTCATGTGGGGCGAGACGAAGAGCCCGGGCACGTCCCACAGGGGGTCGTCGGGGGACAGCGGCTCGTTCTCGAAGACGTCCAGCGCGGCGCCCGCGATGTGCCGTCCGATGAGGGCGGCCTTGAGGTCGGCCTCGATGACGAGGGGGCCGCGTCCGACGTTGATGAAGCGGGCGGTGGACTTCATACGGGCGAAGGCGGTCCGGTCGAACATGCCGCGCGTGTCCTCGGTGAGCGGCGCGACGGAGATCACCCAGTCGGCCTGCGCGAGCAGCCCGGGCAGTTCGTCGTTCCCGCGTACGCCCGGGCGGGCGGTGCGTCCCACCAGGTCGACCTCGATCCCGAGGGCGGAGAGGGTGGTGCCGATGGCCCGGCCGATGGGCCCGGCGCCGATGACGGCCGCGCGCGACCCGGCCAGGCGCATCGTCTCGCGGTGCTGCCAGCGCCGCTGCCGCTGGAGCTCCCAGCTTCCGAAGAAGTCCTTGCCCATGGCGATGACCAGACCGGCGACGTACTCGGCGATCGGCTGTTCGAAGACGCCGCGCGCGTTGGTCAACACCGTGTCGGACGCGGTCAATTCGGGGCTCAGCAGCCGGTCCACCCCGGCGCTGGCGGTGTGGACCCACCGCGGCCGGGGGCCGTCGCCGGGCCAGGCGTCGCGTACCGCGTCGGAGGTGAAATCCCAGACCAGGAGGACATCCGCGGAGGGCAGGGCGTCGGGCAGGGTCTTCTCGTCGCACACCACGACCTGGGCCCGGCCGGCCAGCCGGTCCAGCCGGACCGGGGGCTGCTCGCCGAAGACGACAACAGTGCTTTCGGACATAGGCGGGAAACCATTTCGAAACGTGGGTGGGTTTGGCTGTCGAGAGTCGGGGCAGGCGCCAAGGTTTGCGGGGATTGACCACGCTAGGCAGCGGAAACTACCGTCGTCAACAACGGATCTGTCCCGACGTCCCGGCATCAGGCCGGTGCTCTCTCTTATATCTCTGGCCAATGGTCCAGCCCTCCCTTTCTGTATTGGGGCTCGATATATGGACGTCTCCTTTCTGGGTGGCCCGCAGCCGCAACGTGGCGTGGGCGTCGTCGCACCGTTCGACTTCGCGCTTGATCGCGAACTGTGGCGCTGGGTGCCGGACGAGGTTTCCTTGCACCTCACCCGGACCCCCTTCGTTCCGGTCGAGGTCAGTCTCGACCTGGCACGGCTCGTGAGCGAGCACGAAACCCTTCAGGACGCGGTGCGGGCGCTGAGCGCCGTCGCACCGGAAGTGGCCGCTTACGCCTGCACCTCGGGCAGCTTCGTCGGCGGCGTGGCCGGCGAGCGCGCGATGTGCGCGGCGATGACACAGGCGGGCGAGCTGCCCTCGCTCACCACCTCGGGCGCCCTGCTGGAGGCGCTGCGGGAGATCGGCGCCCGGCGGGTCGCGGTGGTGACCCCGTACACCCGGTCGGTGACCGACTCGCTGGAGGACTACCTCGGCGAGGCCGGTATCACCGTGACGGGCCGGGCCTATCTCGGACTGACCCGGCACATCTGGAAGGTCCCCTACCGCGACGTGGTCGACATGGCGCGGGAGGCGGTGGTCGGGTCGCCCGACGCACTCTTCATCAGCTGCACCAACTTGCCGACGTACGACGTGATTCCGCAGCTGGAGGCGGAGTTGCGGATGCCCGTACTGTCGGCCAACCAGGTGACGGTCTGGGCGGCACTGCGGGAGATCGGTGCCCAGGCGGTCGGCCCGTACCAGGCGCTGCTGGACCCGGCCGCGCGGCGGGGCCCGGCGGGCATGGCGTCGTCGACGGTGGCCGACCCGATGGCCTCGCTGCCCCCGATGGCGGGGCCGGCGACGCATGCGGAGCCGGAGGCGGCACTGGCCGGGGCCGCGTCGCCGGGGCCGGACGTCGATCCGGCGGACGGGCTCGACCCGGGCTTCGGGCCGGGGATCGGCGAGGGCCCGTTCCTCGATGATTCGGGAGGCCCGTCTGCGATGTGAGGGAACCTGCCGGGTAGCTGCGGTGTATCAGAAGTGACAGTGCAGGGGCGGCGCCCGCGGGGGCCGCAGGTAAGGAGGCAGTCATGACGGACGCGACGCAGCAGACGGCGCACCAGACGCCGGACACGGTGGGCTTTCTCTACCCGGGCTATTCCGCCGAGGACGACTATCCGCGTCTGGAGGGGATGCTCGGCGACAGCGTGCGGCTCCCGCTCGTCCACACCGACATCGGTGAGGACGCGCACCGGGTCGACGCCCTGCTGGAAATGGGGTCCGGGGCCCGCCTCGCGGCCGGGGTCGCCGAGCTGAAGGAGCGCGGCGCCCAGGCGGTGATCTGGGCGTGTACCAGCGCGAGCTTCGTCTTCGGCTGGGAAGGTGCCCGGGAGCAGGTGAGCGAGCTGGAGGAGACGGCCGGGCTGCCCGCCTCCAGCACCTCCTTCGCCTTCGCCCATGCGGTGCAGGCGCTGGGCGTGGAGAAGCTGGCCATCGCCGCGACCTATCCGGAAGACGTCGCGGAGTACTTCAGGACGTTTCTGAAGTCGGCCGGCGCCGAGGTGGTCTCCACCCAGGGCAGCGGCATCATCACCGCCGCCGAGGTCGGCACCTGGGGGAAGGACGAGGTGCTGAGGATGGCCCGCCATGGTGACCATCCCGACGCCCAGGCGGTGCTGCTGCCGGACACCGCCCTGCACACGGCCGCCTGGCTGGCCGACCTGGAGGCGGATCTGGGCAAGCCCGTGCTCACCGCGAACCAGGTCACGGTCTGGGAGGGGCTGCGGTTGCTGGGCCGCAGGCCGGTCCATGACCGGCTGGGCACGCTGTTCGCCGCGGGCGGCTGAGCGGCGACCGGGCGGCGACCAAGGGACGGACGAGGGGAGCGGGCGGCGACGGCGGCGGACAGAGGGAGCGGGCGATGACGGACCGGTGAACCGGGTGGGAATTCCCTCCCTCCGGCCGTCCCCGGCAGAGTGCCGCTTCCCGAAGTCCGCTTGGCATGCAGCCGTGCGCCGCCTTCCTCCCCTCGTGTCCGGGGCGCCACGCCCGCGGCTGATCGCCGGTGCGGTGACGGTGGCCGCTGCGGTGCGCTGGCGTTCGGCACCGCGGCCAGCGTCCTGGTGCTCCGCCGCCGCCGTACCGCCTGACGCCGCTCGGCCCCGGGACCCGGAGGACCTACGAACCCTGGATCCTCCCTGGTCCCGGGGCCGGGAATAAAGCGGAGCCTTCATCCGGTTGACCGTGCGCGGTGGACGAATGTGCACCGCAGCGCGATCAGGGAGGCGGGCCACCGTGGCCGATGAGCAGGACCGGCGAGGCGAAGAGCGAGACGCGGAGCGCGACACCATCCGGGCCAGGGCCCGGGGCAGCGCGCCCGTACCGCTGTCGGTGCTGGACCTGGCGACCGTCGGCAGCGGGCTGACCGCCACCCAGGCGCTGCGCACCACCACCGAGCTGGCCGGGCTCGCCGAGCGCCGCGGCTTCCACCGCTTCTGGGTGGCCGAGCACCACTCCATGCCGGGCGTCGCCAGCTCCTCCCCGGCCGTCATCCTCGCCCATCTGGCCGCGCACACCGAGCGGATCCGGCTCGGCTCGGGCGGGGTGATGCTGCCCAACCACGCCCCGCTCGTCATCGCCGAGCAGTTCGGCACGCTGGAGGCGCTCGCCCCCGGCCGGATCGACCTCGGCCTCGGCCGCGCCCCCGGCACGGACGGGGCCACCGCGGCCGCGCTGCGCCGCACCGACCGGCTGCGCGAGGGCGCCGACGAGTTCCCGCAAGCGCTCGCCGAGCTGACCCGGTTCCTGGACGACGACTTCCCCGACGGCCACCGGTACGCCCGTATCCACGCGGTGCCCGGGCCCGTCCAGGGGACGGTCCCCGGCGGGGTGCAGTCCGCCGACCGGCCCTCGGTATGGCTGCTGGGGTCCAGCGGGTTCAGCGCCCGGCTCGCGGGGCAGCTGGGCCTGCCGTTCTCCTTCGCGCACCACTTCTCCGCGGCCAACACGATCCCCGCCCTCGACCTCTACCGCGAGTCGTTCCGGCCGTCCGCGGTGCTGGACCGGCCGTACGCGTCGATCGGCGTCTCGGCGTTCGCGGCCGAGGACGAGAAGGAGGCCTACCGGCAGGTGCTCACCGGCGCCCTCTCCATGCTCCGGCTGCGCACCGGGCGCCCGGGCCTGGTGCCGTCGCCGGAGGAGGCCGAGCGCTACGCGTTCAGCGAGATCGAGCGCGACTTCGTGAACAACTGGCTGGCCAATGTGGTGTACGGGACGCCGGACGAGGTGCACGAGGGCCTGGACGACCTGGTCAAGCGCACCGGCGCGGACGAACTCAAGATCACGACGACGGCGCACGGACCGGAGGCCAAGCTCCGTTCGTACGACCTGATCGCGGACGCGTACGGTCTGCCGGACGCGTCCGCGGACACCCCCTAAGGGGAGAGAGGGCAGGCGGGGAGCATGGGAGGGATGCGGTCCGGCGGGACCGGGCGGGAGTAGAACCAGCCCTGGCCCGTGTCGCAGCCGATCCGTCCCAGCCGCTCCGCCTGCTCCGCGCTCTCCACGCACTCCGCCACCACCGTGAGCCCCAGCCGGTGCGCCAGCTCCACCAGCGCCCGGACGATCGTCTCGTCCGCCGGATTGGGGTGCTCCTCGGCCCGGAAGCCCTGGACGAAGGAGCCGTCCAGCTTGAGCGTGGAGACCGGCAGCCGGCTCAGATAGGCGAGGTTGGAGTAGCCGGTGCCGAAGTCGTCGATCGCGATGGCCACCCCCATGTCGCTCAGCTGCTGGAGCGCCTGGAGCGGACGGCCCGCCGAGCCCATGACCGCCGACTCGGTCAGCTCCAGCTGGAGCAGCCGCGGTGGCAGCCCCGTCTCGGCGAGGATCGTGCCCACGTCGGCGACCAGGTCGGAGTCCCACACCTGACGCACGGCCACATTGACGCTGACCACCAGCGGATGCCGCGGATGGGCCTGCTGCCAGGCGCGGGCCTGACGGCAGGCGGTACGCAGCACCCAGCGCCCGAGCGGCACGATCGCGCCGTTCTCCTCGGCCAGCGGGACGAACCGATTCGGCGAAAGCCTGCCGAACTGCGGATGGTCCCAGCGCACCAGCGCCTCCACGCCCCGTACGACCCCGTCGACCAGGCCGACCAGCGGCTGGTAGTCCAGCACGAACTCCTCCCGCTCGACCGCCGGTCGCAGTGTGCTGGAGAGCGCCTGGCGGGTCATGCGGTGGGCGTTGCGCTCGGGGTCGAACAGGGTCCAGCGCGCCTTGCCGTCCTCCTTCGCCCAGTAGAGCGTGGTGTCCGCGGCCTGCATCAGCCACGTGGTGTGGGTGCCCGCCGCGGGCCGCTCCACGACGCCGATGCTCGCCGACACCGACAGCCGCTGCCCGCCCACGTCGAACGGCCGCTGGAGCGCGGCCAGCACCGAGCGGGCCAGCTCGCACACCTGCTCGGTGCCGCTGGACTCCCGCACCAGCAGGGCGAACTCGTCACCGCCGAGCCGCGCCACCAGATGGTCGCCGGGCGCCGCGCACTCGGAGAGCCGCTGGGCGACCGCGCGCAGCAGCCGGTCGCCGACCCGGTGGCCGAGGGTGTCGTTGATGGCCTTGAAGCCGTCCAGGTCGAGGTAGCACAGCCCGATCCGGCCGGTGCCCGCGCGGTCGTACGCCCCCGCCTCCAGCGCGGCGGCCAGCCGCTCGAAGAACAGGTTCCGGTTGGGCAGCCGGGTCACCGGGTCGTGCATCTGGAGATGGCGCAGCCTGCCCTGGAGGTCCCGGCGGTCGCTGATGTCGGCCATCGACAGCAGCAAGCCACAGCTGTCCGGGGCCGTTTCGACGGTGATCTCGGTCCACAGGGCGTGGCCGTCGGAGTGATGGAGCCGACGGGTGCACGTCATCCGCTCGCGGTGGCCGAGCAGCACCTCGCGATAGTCGTTCCAGGCGCGCGCGTCCTCGCGCAGCTCCGCCAGCTCGGCTGCGCCGCGGGCCGCCAGCTGGGCGGGGTCGGCGCCCAGCAGCGTGCCCAGGGCGGGGTTGGCGTCGAGGACGTTGCCCTCGCGGTCGATGACCGCCATGGCGAGCCGCGCGGCGTTGAAGGCGGCCCGGTAGTCGCCGGGCGCGGCGCCCGGGGGAGCGCCGCGTGGTGGGCCCGGGGGAGCGCCCTGCGGGCAGGGTTGCGCGCCCGCGGCGGCCGCCGGGGCGGGGGGTGCGCCGGCGCCCGCCTCGACGGGCGGAGCGCTGGGGTGGGTATGACGCTCAGTGATCGTCGGCAGCGTCGCGCCGGGCGCGCGGCCCTGCCCGTCGGGGGTTCCGCTCACCGCTCGCTCCCGCGTGGCGTTTGTCTGGTCCAGGTATGTCATCTGTGTCGTACACGTCTCGTGCATCTCTCACACCGGGTGCCGGGCAGGCGTCAAGAACCTGCCTGAGTAGGTAATCCCCGCTGGAAATGTGCCGATCATAGAGGCTCGTACTCCGCGCGTTCCATCGACGCCATCGCGATCACCGCCGCCTTGACAAGGTGTTTGGTCGTATCTGTTCGACTCTGCGCGGGCGCACTGCCCGCTTGACCGGATGTGACCGTCTGTTACGTACCCGATTCCCGGCCGGTTCACTCGACCGGTCCAGCCGAACAGGGCGTACCGCGCCCATCCGACCCAGGGTGGAGTGGGTGTTCCGTCTACGCCCGGGAGGTCGGCATGGTGCGTCCTCAAGCGTTCGCGGGGGCGCCGCGGACGACCCGGCTGCGCCGTGCCCAGGCCGTACTGACCTCGCTGAGCGCCGTCATCGCCACCACCGTGGTGGCGGGCCCCGCCACGGCCGCGGGCGCGGGCGGGCCGTGCACCCTGGAGCGCACCGAGGCCCACCACTCCGAGGGGCTGGACAACTGGAACCACAACTACCCCCGCCCGGTCCGCTCCCTCCGCGCGGCCATGGTCTTCCTGTCCTTCCCGGACGCCGCCCCCAAGGTCACCCCAGCCCGGCTGGCCGCCGACCACACCCCCGCGACCGGCGACTTCTTCCAGCGCGCCTCCTACGGGCGCTTCTCGCTGCGCGTCCACCCGCTGCGGCGCTGGATCACCATGCCGAAGGCGTCCACCGCGTACGCCATACAGCGCGACTGGAACTCCGCGCGCCGCGCCGCGTACCTGCGCGACGCCATCCGCGCCGCCGATCCGCACCTGGACTTCGGCCGCTACGACATCGTCTATCTGGTCGCCGACCCCGACGCCCCGGGCGTCGACGCCGACGCGACCAAAGTGGTCAACTTCGAACGGCCCCTGCGCGCCGACGGTAAGGATCTGCGCCGCCTGGTGACCGTCTTCGAGCACCATCCGCCCGATCGCAATGTCCTCGCCCATGAGACCGGGCACGTCTTCGACCTGCCCGACCTCTACCACCGGCCCAGCACCGCCGACAACAGCGGCGACTGGGACACCTACGTCGGCGACTGGGACCTGATGGGCAGCCAGTTCGGCCTTTCCCCGGACCCCTTCGGCTGGCACAAGTGGAAACTCGGCTGGCTCACCGGCCGACAGGTGGTCTGCGCCCGGGCCCTCGGCCCGAAGATGTACACCCTCCAGCCCCTCGGCGCCCCCATGGAGGGCCGCCCCGGCGCCGACACCCGCACCCGGCTGGTGGTGGTCCGCACCGGCCCCACCACCGCACTGGCCATCGAGGCGCGCGGCGCGTACGGCAACGACGCGGGCACCTGCACCGAAGGCGTCCTGGTCTACCGGGTGCGCAACGACGCCGCCTCCGGAGAGGGCCCCGTCCGGGTGCTGGACGGCCACCCCGCCACCTCGGCCTGCTGGAACGAGTCCGTCTACCCCGAGCTGGCCGACGCCCCGCTCGGCGTCGGCGACTCCCTCCTGGCCAGGGAGGAAGCGGTCCGCGTGACCGTCACCGGCCGCGCCACCGGAGGTTCCTGGGCCGTCCAGGTCACCCGTGGCGAGCGCACCTAGGGGGTGTCTTGCCGGTCAGGCCGGATCGGCGAGCGGCGTCAGGGGGCACCTCCCAGCGGTAGCTGGGGGAGCGACGAGCGCGGGGCCGCGAGGTGCCGTGCCAGGCGTCGCGAGCCCGGCATGATCGGCAAGACACCCCCTGGCGCGCCTGGAACGCCTCCTGAACCGGCCGACACCGTAGCGCAGGCCCCGGCACCCGAACGGTGATCAAGCAGCGTTCGAGGTGGCGCTCCGAGACTGTGGCCTCGTTTTGATCTCCGGCGCCGGGAGCGACCATGCCACGACACGCGAATCTGGCCGAGGCACTGAGAGAACGGGCCCGGGACGGCGGGGACCACACCGTGGCGCTGGCCCACCCGGATGGCACCGGCGGCGAGCGGCGGATCTCCTACGCCGAACTCGACGCCCGCGCCGGAGCCGTCGCCGCCTGGCTGCGCGGACGCGACGCCGCCGGGCGCCGGGTGCTCGTCGTCCTGGACCCCGGCCCGCACATCGCGGCCGCCCTGCTCGGCTGCCTCTACGCGGGCGCCGTCGCCGTCCCCGTCCCCGCGCCCACCGCCTCCCGCACCGCCGCCGAGCGCACCGCGGCGATCGCCCGCGACGCCGCCGTGGACCTCGTCCTCACCGAAACCGCGCACGCCACCGAGACCTCCCGCCGCCTCTCCCTCGTCGGCCGCGCCGACCTCACCTGCCTGCCCGTCGACCGGTTGCGGCCGGACCACGGCACCGATCGCGCCCCGGACGCCCTGCCCGCGCGCACCGACCCCGACAGCCTCGCCCTGCTGGCGTACGACGCCGGGCCCGCCACCGCCCCGCGCGGCGCCCGGCTCACCCACCGCAACCTCCTCGCCGCCATGCACGCCCTGCGCGCCACCCTGGGCACCGGCCCCCGCTCCCGGATCGGCGGCTGGCTGCCCCGCCGCCACACCCCCGGCCAGATCGGGCAGGTGCTGCACCCGCTGTGGCTGGGCGCCACCGCCGTCCCGCTGCCCGCGCGCCCGTTCCGTACCGACCCGGCCGCCTGGCTGCGGGCCATCAGCCGCCACGGCATCACCGAAGCCGTCGCCCCCGACACCCACTACGCGCGCTGCGCCGCGCTGACCCCCGACGAACAGCCCGCCGGGCTCGACCTCTCCCGCTGGCGGACCGCGCTCAACGCCGGGGAGCCGGTCTCGCCCGCCACCATGGCCGCCTTCACCCACGCTACGCCGCCGCGGGGCTGCGCACCGGAACCCTGGTCGCCGGATACGCCCCCGCCGAAGGCGCGCCCCTGCTGCTCGCCGAGGGCCGGGCCCCGGTGCCCGGTGCGGAGTTCGGCGTCGTCGACCCGCTGACGTGCCGCCGGCTGCCCGAGGGGACGGCCGGGGAGATCTGGGCGCGCGGCGCCGCCGTCGCCACCGGCTACTGGGGGCGGCCGCCGGACACCGTGCCGCTCTTCGCCGCCCGGGCCGCCGACGGCCCGGGCGCATTCCTGCGCACCGGCGACCTCGGCCTCGCCGCGGACGGCGGAATCCGCATGACCGGCCGGGTCCACGACGGCCTCCTGGTGGACGGCGTCACCCTGCACCCCCAGGACGTCGAGCGCGAACTCCTCGGCTGCGGGCGGGCCCTGGGGTCGGCCCGGGTGTTCTGCGCGGGCCCCGGCGCCGGGCCGCTGGTCGTCGTCCAGGAGGTCCGTACGGCGGGCGCCGCCCGGACCGGACTGCCCCGGCTCGCCGCCCGGATCCGGGCCCGGGTGGCGGAGGAGTTCGGCGTCACCACCGGCGCGGTGCTGCTCGTCCGCCCCGGTACGGTGCGCCGGGACGGAGCGGTGAAGGTACGCCGCGCCCTGCTGCGCGAGTGGTATCTGCGCGGTGAACTGCGCGCCCTGCACGCGGACTACGCGCCCGGCCCCACCGAACCGTGCCGGGGCGGCGCGGCCTGAACAGCGGCCGCAGTAATACTGCTGTTCGACAAGGGAAATCGGGCGGAAAGAGCTGCGAGGCCAGGAAACACGGGGGAATAATCGTCATGCGGGGGCCGGTGGGGGGAAAGGGCGGGGCGAGATGGTCAGAGTGCTCATTGCCGAAGACATGCATATGCTGCGCAAGGCACTGGTCGCTCTGCTGGAATTCGAACCCGATATCGAGGTCGTGGCCGAATTCTCCAACGGCGCCGATATTCTGCCGCAGGCCCGTCAGCTCCGCCCGGACGTCGCGATTCTCGACATCGACCTGCCCGGAGTGGACGGCCTGACCGCCGCCGCCGAGCTGCACACCGCCGTGCCCGAATGCCGGACCATGATGCTCACCAGCCTCGGCAGGCCCGGAAATCTGCGGCGCGCCCTGGCGGCCCATGCCGCCGGATTTCTGCTGAAGGACAGCAGCCCGGCCACCCTGTGCGACGCCATTCGCGCGGTCGCGCGGGGCGAGCGGGTCATCGATCCGCAACTCGCCCTGGCCGCCCTGGACGACGGCCCGCAGCCGCTGACCCCGCGCGAGCTGGAGGTGCTGCGCATGGCCTCCGAGGGCGAGGAGGCCACCCGTATCGCGGCCCGGCTCTTTCTGTCGGTGGGGACCGTGCGCAACTACCTGACCTCGGCCGTCACCAAACTCAACGCGCGCAACCGGGTCGACGCCATCCGGATCGCCCGCGAGGCGGGCTGGCTGTAGCGGGACGTCACGCCGTCACCGCCGGGCCCCGCTCCTCCTCCGTACCGCGCCCCCGCCCGCCGCGCGGCGCCTCCGTGGACACCTCCAGCTCGGCCCGCAGCTCGAACCGGCCGTCGGACCGTACGTCCGCGTACAGCCGCCCGCCCAGGCCCGACAGCCGCACCCGGAGGTTGCCGATCCCGCTGCCGCCGTCGGTGCCCGCGGTACCGGCGACGCTGTCCGCGCGCAGGAGGGTGGACGCCTTGCCCACCCCGTCGTTCACCAGCGTCAGCCGCACCGTGGGCCCCGACCGCCGGGCCGTGATCGCGCAGTGGTCGGCCTTGCTGTGCCGCAGCACATTGGTCAGCCCCTCGCGCAGCACGCTCGCCAGCACCGTGTCCACCCGCTCGGGCAGCGGCCCGCAGTCGATGTCCGCGGTGGCCCGGATGCCCGCCGCGGCCAGCATGGACCGGGCCGTCTCCGCCTCCGCGGACAGCGACATCTTGCGGTAGCCGCTGGCCACCGCCCGTACGTCGGCCAGCGCCTGACGGGAGGTCTGGAGGATCTCGGCCAGTTCCTGCTGCGCCCGGTCGTTCTGCCGGGGCACCAGCCGGTGCACCAGCTCGCACTTGAGGGTGATGGTGGAGAGGCTGAGGCCGAGCAGGTCGTGCACGTCCCGCGAGAACCGCAGCCGCTCCTGCGCGACCGCCAGCCGGGCCAGCTCCGCGCGCGACCGGGAGACCTCGGCGACCAGTCCGGAGAGCCGGGAGAGACCGAAGACCACCAGCCCGGTGATCGTGGTGGACACGGTGGTGTACGCGACCTTGTCCCAGCCGAACCCCACCTGGAACAGCAGCACATCGGTGATCACCAGGATCGCCGCGAACGTCGGCCAGGCCACCGCCGGAGCCAGCACCAGCAGCCCGGAGCCCGCCAGGAAGCCGGGCATGCCCAACCACGCCTGCTCGAAGACGGCGAACGGCAGGAAGGTCAGCGCCGCCTGGAGCAGCAGCGTCCAGTGCCGGGCGGCGGCCAGCCGGGGCGCAAGACCCGGGAAGGAGTGCAGCAGCTGGATGCCCAGCAGCGCGGCCAGCACCGGCAGGATCTCCAGCATCCGCACCACGGCGTCCACCGCGCTCCCCGGGGGGAGCCCTTCGACCACATACGTCACGGCGACGGTGAAGTAGCCCAGCAGCACCACCACCGTGATCACCACGGCCAGGCGCGGCGCCAGGTCGTCGTGGTCGCGCGGCGGCTTTTTCCCGGCATCGTCGGGCAAGAGGCTCCCCTGCACTCGTCCTCCGGATGATCGGGCCGGATTGGGCGGCTTGCCCGAGAGTATCCGATCTTTTGCGGGGGAGGAGGGGGTGCGGAGAAGGCTCATGCTGTACACAGAGTTACGGGTTGTCACCGGGGATCACAGGAAGAATCACAGGAAAAGGGGAACGGGGTTCAGCTCGCGGTACGCCGTCGGCCGCCGCAGCCGTCCCAGGGCCACCGGGACGTCGTACAGCCGCCCGGGGGCGAACCGGGGCCAGTGCGGGCGCAGTCCGGGCACCAGCACCTTGGCCACGGGCAGTCCCACGTCCGGCCGGGTCTGGTCCAGCACCAGCAGCTCCATCCCGCGCGCACGGACCGCGTCCCGTACGGCGGCCAGGGCGTCGCCGTCCGGGGGAGCGGCCGTCCCGGGCGGCGGCGCAGCTTCCGGATCGGGCGTCAGATAGGGCTGGTTGGCGGTGGTCGCGGTGCGGAACCAGCGCAGCGCCTCCGGGTCGCCCGCGCCGTATCCGCCGCCGTCGGCGCGGGCCTCGACCACGGCGGGCAGCATCTGGTTCAGCTCGGCGAAGGCGTGGCACAGCGCGGTGTGCCGGTCGAAGTGGGCGCCGAAGCCCAGTGTGATGTCCTCGGCGGGCTTGTCGGTGCGGCGGGAGAGTGCGGCGACCACCGGGATGCCGAAGTCGGTGGTGAGGTCCAGCGCCCACACCTCGCGCCGCAGTCCGCCGTGGGCGCGGCGCAGTTCGGCCAGCCACGGGTCGTCGAAGGCGTCCAGGGGGAGCGCGGGCTGACGGGTGCGGTTGTACCACCACAGGGCGACCGCGTCCCGCTCCACCAGCTCCAGGAAGCCCCGCACGACGGCGTCGGCCAGGGTGGACCCGGCCGCCGCGCCGTTGGAGTCAGCCCGGCAGCAGCGCCGCCCCGGGGGCTGCGGTGCGCCGTAGTACAGCAGCGCGGTGGGCAGCAGCCGGTGCCGCTCGGCGGTGAGCGACCACACCGGCGTCCAGTCCAGCTCGGCGTCCTCGTCGAACGGGTCGGGGAGCCGGCGGCGCGGCGCCCCCTGGTCCGTGCACGGCCGCGCGAACTGCCGTGGATCCACGAGCTGGACGGTGTCCGGATGCACCGCGTCCGCCGGATCCAGCGCGCGGTAGCGGGCGCGCTGGCGCGGCTCGTCGCCCTGGAAGTGGCCGCTGTAGTGCTCGAGGGCCTCGCACAGGGCGCTCGCCCGGGCCTGCTCGGCGGTCCGCCCCTTGCCGTGCGCGGCGGCCCCCAGCCCGGCGCGTACGGCGTCCAGCCCGCTCGGGGAGGTGGCGTACGCGGCGTACGAAGGGTGCCGGGCGTGGTAGCAGTTGAGGAAGGCCGGGCCGCGCGGATCGCGGCGGATCTCGGTGACCAGCCCGGTGACGGGGTCCACCAGATGGCCGTACCGCTCCATCACGCGGCGCGGTGAGGCGTCGTCGGCGGCGTTTACGTGGTTCTCACGGGGCTCGCGCGGCGACGGCAGGGCCAGCGGCGCCCGTATCCGCTCCGCGACCAGCGCCGGATTCCCGCACCCGGGGCACTGCGGGCGGCGGGCGAGCGGATGGCGGTCCACGGTGGCGGTGAGGCTGTCCAGGGTGCACAGCGCCTGCTGTCCCGGATGCCGGTGCCCGGCCAGCCACTTGGCGGCCTCCAGCGCGGCCAGCTGGAGCGCGGCCGCGCGGCTCGCGGGCAGTGAGGCCGGCGGCCGCGGCACCGGCCCCGGGCGGCCCAGCCTGCGCTGGAGGTACGCCTCGGCCTGCCGCCCCCGCCACAGCCGGTCGGCCAGACACGCCCAGCACGGGTCGTCGGGGGCGCCGAGGAACGGGCCCAGCCACGCCCGGGTGCCCACCGGTTTGACGGGCAGCCAGCGGCGGCCCGCGGCGCGATGGGCGGCGTCGACCGCGGCGAGCCGCGGATCGAGGTAGTCGTCGCACACCACAAGGGTGAGTTCTGCGGCGCCGTGTTGACGGAGGCCGACTTGACGTACGGCCCATCGGCACTCCCGGCCCTGCGCGGCCGGGGCCGCCGCCCGGTCGTCCCCCGTGTCGTCCGCCGGGCCCGCCGCCCGCAGCCCCGCCGCCCGCAGCGCCCGGACGACTTCGGCGGGGTCGGCCGACCCCAGGATCACCGACGCCACCGACCCCACGGAGGCCGCGGCCGGGCGGGCGGCCGGGCGTATGGAGCGGCCGTCCCCGCCGCCGAGACCGGCCAGCTCCCAGTACGCCTCCTCGGGCCCGGGGGCGTGCGTGGGCTCCCGCTCGGACACCAGCCCCGCGGCCCGCAGCCGCGCGATGACCCGCTCCGCCTGCCCGGCGGGCACCGCGCCCGGCCGCCCGGCCGCGCGGGCGGCCTCGGTGAGGATGTGCGCGAGGTCCCGCGACCCGTCCAGCAGCGGCGCGAGGGCCGCGATCGCCCGCCCGTGCAGCGCGGTGACGCCGTGCTCGGAGACCAGGTAGACGGCCTCGCCCGGCACCGGTTCGACCCGCAGATGCGGGGTGAAGCCCAGTTCGCCCGCCATGCGTCCGCGCTCCCTCATTCCCCGCCGAACGTGCAGATGCAGATACGCGGCGCGACGACCGGCCAGGAGGCGTCGGTGAGCTCCTCGATGACCAGGTCGTCCAGGTTGTGCGGGTCGTCCAGGCCGTGCGGGTCGTCCGGGGCGTCCAGGGCGTTCAGGTCGTTCGGGTCGAGGTCCGGCGGGGCCGGGACACCGCCGTCGGCCGCGGGTTGCGGGGGGATGGAGGCTTCCGTCATCACAGGCTCTCCTCGGGGTGGGAGGCGGTCGTGGACCGGGGCCGCGGCGGGGCCGCCGCCGCGGTTCAGTGCCGCCGTCATCGCCAGGGTGTGAATTTGTCATGGGCCGACCTCCCAGGACTCATACCGAGTTCGGTATTCCGGCACTGGTCGGAGGCACCGCTCACCCGCGAGTCTTTTCTGTGCCTCGATGGCACGGCCGCGCGGCCAGGAGGCACCTGACGGACCGTTGACGGAGGTACAGGACCATGGACATCAAGGTGTTGGGGCCGCTGAGCGTCGAGGCGTGCGGTCAGTCGATCGTGCCCAGCGCGGGCAAGCCGCGGCAGATCCTTGCACTGCTTTCCGTCTACGCCAACCAAATGCTGCCGGTGCCCACTCTTATGGAGGAAATCTGGGGCACGCAGATGCCACGCAGTGCGCCCACCACCTTGCAGACGTACATCCTTCAGCTCCGCCGCAGGCTGGCCGCCGCTTACGGCCCCCAGGCGCCGCAGGCCTCGAAGGACGTGCTGGCCACCCGGTACGGCGGCTATGTCCTGGAGGCGCAGCCGGGCGCGGTCGACATCCATGAGTACGACCGGCTGGTGGCCGCCGGGCGCGACGCACTCGACGCCGGGGACGACGCCGAGGCGTCCCTGCTGCTGCGCGAGGCGCTCGCGGTCTGGCGCGGTCCGGCGCTGGTGGACGTGCGGGTCGGTCCGGTCCTGGAGATCGAGCTGGCCCGGCTGGAGGAGAGCCGCCTCGGCGTCCTGGAGCGCCGCATCGAGGCCGATCTGCGGCTCGGCCGCCATGCCGAACTGCTGACCGAGCTCACCGAGCTGACCGCCCGCCATCCGCTGCACGAGGGGCTGCACGCCCAGTGCATGGCCGCCCTGTACCGGGCGGGCCGCCCGTGGCAGGCGCTGGAGGTCTACCAGGGGCTGCGCGCCCGGCTCGTCGAGGACCTGGGGCTGGAGCCCTCGCCGCGGCTCCAGAAGCTCCAGCAGGCGGTGCTGGCCTCCGACCCCGCGCTCGACCTCGACCTCGAAGGGCACTGGCGCCGCCCGGTGCTCGACCTGTTCGCCGCCTGACCCGCCGCTCCGTACGGTCCGTCCCGCGCCCCGCCTGACCGCTCCACCCGCCGCACAGGCCCCGTCACCTCCCCAGGGCCCGCCCGGTGACCTCCCCCCGAACGCCCGGCGCCGCCCTTCAGCCGGGTCTGCTACGGCTCCGCTGCCCGATCCCCCCGCGCGGGCAAGCGGAGCCGTAGTGCATTTCCCGCCGCACGACCATCGACTCCCGCCGACTCCCACCGACCCGAACGTCCGCCGCCCCGAACGCCCGCCGACCTCCCGCCGACCGCTCGTCCGACACCAGCCGAGGGGGTGCCTTGCGCATCATCGACCTGTCCACACCGGTGGACGCCCCCGCGCCCTGCGGTGCCCCCGGTGCGCGCGGGATGTCGCGCGTCATCGACCGGATGCCGGTGGAGTGGTTTCTGCGCCCGGCGCACGTCCTGGACATCACCGGTGCCGACCCGGACACCCGCACCGCCGGGGTCGAGGACATCGAGAAGGCGCTCGCCCGCACCGGCTGTCGCCCCCGCCCGCTGGACGTCGTCCTGCTGCACACCGGTGCCGCCTGCTGGGCCGGTACGCCGCGCTACTTCACCGACTTCACCGGCCTCGACGGCCCCGCCACCGACTACCTCCTCGACCTGGGGGTCCGGGTGATCGGCACCGACGCGTTCAGCCTCGACGCGCCCTTCCACGACATGATCCGCCGCTATCACGCCACCGGCGACCGGTCGGCGCTGTGGCCCGCGCACTTCGCGGGCCACCGCCGGGAGTACTGCCAGATCGAGCGGTTGGCGCGGCTGGACACCCTGCCGCCCACCGGGTTCCGGGTCGCCTGCTTCCCCGTGAAGACCACGGGTGCGGGCTCGGGCTGGACCCGCGCGGTGGCCCTGCTCGACGAGGTGTGAGTCCGGTGGCGACGGCGCACCAGGAGGTCGACACCGAGGTCTGTGTGGTGGGCGGCGGCCCGGCCGGTCTCGTGCTGGCGCTGCTGATGCTGCGCTCGGGGGCGCGGGTGACGGTGCTGGAGCGCGCCCGCGCGCACGAGCGGGAGTCCCGCGGCGAGATCCTCCAGCCCGGCGCGCAGGCGCTGCTGGACGAGCTGGGGGTGCTCGCCGGGGCGCGGGCGCGCGGCGCCCAGGAGCACGACCGGTTCCGGCTGTTCGAGGGCGAGCGGATGCTGCTGGAGGCCGACTACCGGCTCCTCCCCGCCCCGTACGACCATCTGCTGTCCCTTCCCCGCACGCATCTGCTGGACGAACTCCTCGCCCATTGCCGCCGCTCGCCCGACTTCCGCTATCTGCCCGGCCGGAGGGTCGGCGGCCTGGTGTGGCGGGACGGGCGGATCGCCGGGGTCACCGCCGACGGGCCGGACGGCCGCTGCACCGTGCGGGCCCGGGCCGTGGTCGGTGCGGACGGCCGCTACTCCCGGGTCCGGCGGCTGGCCGGGATCGGCGCGGGCCGCACCGAGGCGCTGCACCACGTGCTGCTGTGGTGCACCCTCAGGGCGGGCGGCGCGCATGCCCCGCCGCTCCGCGAGGTGCGGGTGTTCCGCACCGGGGACGGCCCGGTGGTGGTCTACGGCTCGTGGCCGGACCGCATACACCTCGGCTGGACGCTGCCGCAGCACGGCCACCGCGCCCTCACCGCGCTCGGCCCGGACCGGGTCAGGGAGCGGCTCGCGCGCGCCGTGCCGCCGTACGCCACGGCCATCCGCGAACAGATCCGCGCCCTGGGCGACCTCGGGCTGTTGGACGTCTTCTCGGCCCGTGCCCGGCGCTGGGTGGACGACGGGCTGGTGCTGATCGGCGACGCCGCCCACACCCATGGCCCGATCGCCGCCCAGGGCATCACCCTCGCCATCCAGGACGCGGTGGTGCTGCACCCCGTGCTGGTCGGTGCGCTGGCCGCGGGGGACGTCGGCGCGGATCGCCTCGCCGCCTTCGAGGGGCGCCGGGAGCCCGATGTCGCGGCCGTCGTACGGATGCAGGCCCGGCAGAGCCGGGCCCTGCTCTCGGGCGGCGCGTTCGCCACTCGTGTGCGCCCGTATCTCTCCCGGGCGCTGCGCCACACCCCGCTGCACCGCAGGATGCTCCAACGCATCGCGTACGGCGGCCCGGTGATCCGCGTCGTGGATGCCAGGGTGTGCGGGCGCCCCTGAGCGGGCGGCGCGCGGCGGCCCGGTCCGGGGCGGCACCGGCGCCGGGTCGAGGCGGGCTCAAGTCACGGCGGCGACCATGGCGTACTCAGCAACGCCATCCGGGAACGACCGCGAGGAGGGCGCCGATGGTGCCGAGGGTGTCAGACGCAGCGGGGCTGTCCGTCGTGGTGCTCGGCGGCACCGGCGCCCTGGGCGGTGCGGTCCAGCGCGCGTTCGAGGCCGCGGGCGCCCGGGTGCTGGTGGTCTCCCGCCGGGAGCCGGAGCCCGGAGAGGCCGTCTCCTGGGCCGGGCTGGATCTGACCCGCGCCCCGTCCGGGCAGCTCGCGTCCCTCCTCGCCGGGGCCGCCGCCGATGTCGTGGTGAACGCGGCGGGGCTCACCCACGGCGGCACCGAGAAGCAGTTGGCCGAGGCCAACGCCGGGCTGGTGCGCACCCTGGTGGAGGCCGCCGCGGCGCTGCCGTACCGGCCCCGGCTGGTGCAACTGGGCACCGTCCACGAGTACGGCCCGGTGTGCCGGGGCGTCGGCATCACCGAGGATCTGCCGCCCGCGCCGATCAGCGCGTACGGCCGCACCAAACTGCACGGCGCACAAGCCCTGCTGCGCGCCACCCGGGCCGGTGCGGTGGACGGCACGGTGCTGCGGATCGCCCATGTCTTCGGCCCCGGCGCGCCCCGCGCCGACCTCCTGGGCACCGTCGCCCGCCATCTGGCTTCGCGCTGTCCGGGTCCGCTGCGGCTGGAACCGCTGGAGGGGCGCTGGGACTTCGTGGACGTCCGGGACGTCGCCGCCGCGGCCCTCGCGGCGGCGACGGCGCCCCGCGCGAGCGGGCAGGTCGTCAACATCGGCTGTGGCCAGGCGCTGAGCGTGCGCAGGCTGGTGGAGCGCATGATCGTGCTGAGCGGGCTCGGCGTGCCGCTGGTGGAGGAGCCGGGCGCCGGCGGTCACCCTCCGGGCCCTGCCTGGCAGCGGGTGGACATCTCCCGGGCCCGGCTGCTGCTGGGCTGGCGGCCGCGGTTCGGCACGGTCCGGTCGCTGCGCGACCAGCTGGCCGAGGCGGGGGCGCCGGACCGCGCGATGGCGGCGCGCCCATGATGGACCTCGGTTTGGACGGGCGCACGGTCCTGGTCACCGGCGCCACCGGCGTCGTCGGCCGGGCCGCCGCCCGCGCCTTCGCGGCACAGGGCGCCCGGGTGGCGCTGGCCTTCCGGAACCGCCGCGAGACCGCCGAGGAGCTGGCCGCCGAGCTGGCGGGCCCGGACGGCAACCAGGCGTTCGCCGTGCCGTACGCACTGGAGGACTCCGCGTCGCCGCGCTGGGTCGTGGCCGCCGTCGAGGAGCGCTGGGGCGCACTCGACGTCCTGGTGGCGAACGCGTGGCGGCGGGGCGCGCGCTGCGATTCGCGCGCCCGTTTCGAGGACATCCCCGAGGGGGACTGGCTGCCGGTCGTCGCGGACAGCCTCGCCCCGGTGATCCGTACGGTGCAGCGCGCCGTCGTCGGGATGCGGGAGCGCGGCTGGGGCCGGATCGCGCTGGTGTCCTCGCGCCGGGTGCCCGACGAGTTCCACGGCGCGGCCGAGGCCGGGCTGCACGGCCTGGCCCGCGGCCTCAGCGGGCAGGTGGCGGCGGACGGCGTGCTGGTCAACGCGGTGTGCCCGGAGGGCGCGCCCTCCGGGGCCGGAGCCGCCGCGCAGACGCTGCTGTTCCTGTGCTCGGGGGCCAACACCCGTCTCACCGGCCACACCCTCACGCTCACAGGCGGCTGACCGGGAGGGATCGTGCGCGTCCTGTTCACGACCTGGGCCCCGGGCGGGCATCTGATCGCGCTGGTGCCGCTCGCCCGGGCCTTCCTCGCGGCGGGCCACCAGGTGCGGGTCGCGGTCCCGGGCGGCTGCGCGGCGGCGGTCGCCCGGGCCGGGCTGATGCCGGTGCCCGCCGGGGTGCTGCCCCGCGCGCTCGGCCTGCCACCGGCCGTGGCGCGCCGCTCGCGCGGCATCTGGCCCGCGGACTGGCCGGTGCGGCCCGGTGTGCTCGGCCCCGAGCAGCACGGGGTGCTGCGCGCCCTCGGCGACCGGCGGGTGGCCATCGCCGAGGCGATGGCCCAGGGGCTGGTGGCCTACGCCCGCTGCTGGCAGCCGGAGCTGGTGGTGCACGACGCGAGTACGTACGCGGGCACGGTGGCCGCGGCGGCGCTGGGCGTGCCCGCGGTCGGCCAGCTGTGCGGGAGCGCGGCGCTGCTGCGCCTCGACCGGCAGCGGCTGGACGGCCCGCCGCTGCCCGGCTATGCACGCCTGATGCGGCGCTACGGGGCGGATCCGGCGCGCGAACCGGAGCTGTGGCTCGACCCCTGCCCGCCGAGCCTGGCGCTGCCGTCGCCGGAGCGGCGGCTTCCGGTGCGGTTCGTCCCGTACGAGTCGCCGTACGAGCCCCCGTACGAGCCCCCGTACGAGATGCCCTACGAGTCGCCGTACGGGGCGCCACGCGGGGCGTACGAGGGGGCGTACGACGCGGTGGGCGAGCCGTCGTACGACTCGACGCGCCGGGGGCCGGTCCCCGCGCCCACCCGCATCTGTGCCGCGTGGGAGGACCCAGCGGGCCCGCCCGAAGCCGTACGGGCGGCGCTGCGGGCGGCCGAGGCGCGCGGGGTGGAGGTCGTCCGGCTGGGTACCGCCGCGGTGGGGCCGCCGCCCGCCGGACCGCTGCACCGGGTGCTGCCGGGCTGCCGCGCGGTGCTCCACCAGGGCGGCGGGGCCGCCGTCCTGGCCGCGGCGGTGGCCGGGGTGCCCCAGCTGATCGTCGCGCCCCGCCCGGAGCAGCAGCTCAACGGGGCGCGGGTGGCCCTCACGGGCGCCGGGGCGCACACCCCCGCCGCGCTCCTCGACGGTTCGCCGCGCACCGCCCGGGCGGCCGGTGCCCAGCTGGCCCGGGACCTCTTCGCCCTGCTGGAGCAGCCCTCGTACGTGGTCGCGGCCCGTGCGCTGCGGGAGGAGGCCCGGTCGATGCCCGGCCCGGAGGCGGCGGTCGTGCGGCTGACGGCCCGCCCCGAGGACATACGAAAGGCCCCTCACACGTGGTGAAGGGCCTTCGCATGTCGGTGCGCCGCCAGGGACTCGAACCCCGGACCCGCTGATTAAGAGTCAGCTGCTCTAACCAACTGAGCTAGCGGCGCCTGCTGACGTAGGAGACCTTAGCACCCGGGTCAGGCGAAGCGAAAATCGATATCTTTCAGGCCGCTCTCAGCCCGGAAAAAGGGCGGGTGCGCTGGTCACAGCCCTGTCGTCGGCGTCCGTGCCATCGGCGTCCGTACCCCCCGTGTCCGTGCTCTCCATGTCCGTATCGGCGGTGGCACGGAGCGTGCGGGCCGCCCGCACACAGGCCCACAGCAGCACCTCGGGCCCGGGCAGCCAGGGGCTGCGGACGTCGGGGGCGACGAGCCAGCGGGGCGAGGGCGCGTCGTACGAGGCGATCTCCGCCGGGGGCTCGGGATCCGCCGGGCCGGGGTCCAGGGGGTACAGGGGCGGCACGGTCACCGTGTCTCCCCAGCCGTAGCAGAGCAGCGGTGGGGCGGCGCCGCCCCACTCCTCCCAGCCGAGCAGCGCGGGCAGCCGCTGGGCCGAGCCCGGGGTGGCGAACAGCAGGACCCGGCCGCCCTGGGCGGCCACCGGACCCGTGCCGGGCCCATCGGTCCATAACCGGCTGACCACCCGGCGCCCGAAGAGCGCGTCCATGCTGACGACGTCGAATGCGGTGCCGCACGGCAGCGGGACCGAGGTCGCCGGATGCTGTGCCCAGAGCGCGTGGACGCCGCGGGGGGTCCGGCTGGCGGAGGCGAGCCAGTCCGCGCCGGCCGGGGTGACGTAGGCGGCGGTGTGAAGTGCGTCCCGAGGCGTTCTGCTCATGTTTCTACAATTACCGTCGGTGGACGAGGTGTCGGGGGATGCGGCAAAACCAGGACATGACGCGGGGCGATGGGGTACCTTCCGCCCGCATATGCCCCCGGCGCGTGATCACGGCAGGACGCCACGCGTTCGTGCGGGTTTCTCCTACGGAGTACGCCCATCAGTCTGGTAGCTCGCCGCTTTGTATCAGTTCGCGACCGAACTCGATCATCTTTTTGGCGTAGTCCTCGGTCCACTCCGCCCGCTCGGCGATCACGGCGGGGGTCAGCCGGTCGAACCGCCGCGGGTCGGCGAGCTGCGCGGCCGCCATCGCCTGGAACTCCATGGCCCGGTCCGTCGCCGCGCGGAACGCGAGCACCAGCTCGGTCGAGCGGGTGAGCAGTTCGCGTGGATCCTCGATCGATTCCAGGTCGAAGAAGTGCGCCTCGTCCTTGACGGCGGCGGCCGGTTCGAAGAGCAGCGCGGCTGGTTTCATTCGCCGTGGCGCGCCGCCGTGCGGGCCTTGAGCCGCATCCGGCTCGGGCATGTGATCTCTCCTCCTGGGTCGTGGGACACGATCGGTTCGCGGTGCGTCCTGCTCCCATTGTCGCGCGGGAGGCAAGACCGCCGCCCCCACCAGGGGTGTCTCCCCATCGGCCCCTCCTCCGAACCCAGCGCCCGGCTCCCGGCCACCGGTCCGGGGCCGGGCGGAGGCACGACACCCCCTACGGCCGCCAGGAGACGCGGTGTTCGGCCAGGTGCGACAGAACGGCGTGATTCGCCTCCCACCCGTCCGGGAACTTCACCGTCACCCCCAGCTGCACCGGTTCCGTCGACGGATGCTCGTCCAGCAGCTCCGCCACCCCGGCCCGGCACACCACCACACACGCGTGCCGGTGCCGCGACGCCAGCACGCACAACCGGCCCGTCTCCAGGTGGAAGGCTGTCGCGTCCGGGCGGCCGGACAGCGGGTGCAGCACCACCGTCAGATCGAACTCACGTCCCTGGAGGCGGTTCGCCGTATCGATGGTGACGCCCGACACCCCCAGCCCCGCCAGCGCCGCCCGCACGGCCGCCGCCTGGTCGCGGTGCGCGGTGCCGACGGCGATCCGGTCGGCGGTCAGCGGCACCGGCTCGTCGGCGCGCTCGCTGACCGCCGCGCCGCCCCGGTCCAGCGTCCGCCGGACCACCTGGGCCACGGCGGCCACCGCCTCCGGGTCGGTGCGCGGCGTACGGCGGGCCGGAAGCTCCAGCAGACCCCACCCCGAGACGGCGGCCTCGTCCAGCACCCGGTCCGGCCCGGAACCGTCCGAGGGCACCCCGAAGCTCAGCCGCCGGTCACCGTGGTCGGTGCCGCTGCGGAAGGGCGTGTACGGATAGAACGCGTCCGAGACCAGCGGCGCGGCCGACGCGGGCAGCCGCCAGGACACCGGCAGCCGGTGCTGCGGCAGCCGCGGATTGTGGGCCAGGAGCGTGGTCACCGCGCTCGCCGACGGGTCGTACGAGAGCCCCGCCCACTGATCGGCGCCCACCACGCTGAACGGGTCGAGCTGCCCGGGGTCGCCGACGAACAGCGCCCGCTCGAAGAGCCCCGCGACGGCCAGCAGCGCGTCCGAGCGCATCTGGTACGCCTCGTCCACGATCGCGTGGCTCCACGGCTCGACGTTCTTGACGTGCGCCCATTTCGCAGCGGTGGACACCACGATGCCCAGCCCGGCCAGATCGGCGGCCTTCGCCGAGCAGCGCACCGCCGGATGATCGTCGAGCACCGGGTCGTACGGATGCGGATCGCTGCTGTGCAACCGGCCGACCGGAAGGTCCGGGTCCGCCGTGGCGAGCCGGTCCACCAGGTCATCCACCTGTGCGTTGGTCTGCGCGACCACCATCAGCGGCCGCCCGGCGGCGGCCAGCTCCCGGGCCGCCCGGACGACCAGCGTCGACTTGCCCGCGCCGGGCGGGGAGTCCACGACCACACCGCGGTGGGTGCCGTGCAGCGTGTCGTGCAGGATCGCGTCGGTCGCGCGCGCGGCCGCGGCCGACGGGTCGAACGGCTCGCCCCTCCCCGTACGGGCCGCCCGGTCCGTGGCGATCACCGTGAACCTCCGAAGATGCCCTGGTCTTCAGATCGGGAGGAATCGGACGAGACGGCTGGTACGAGGTCCGGTGTGCTGAGCGAGAACCAAGCCAGCACAGCGACTCCTTTGCTTGTAATGCCGAACCGGGCTGGTTCCAACCCGGCTGGTGTTGATCGTGGGAGACCTGTCGACCC
This sequence comes from Streptomyces sp. BRA346, assembly GCF_052851135.1. Taxonomy (NCBI): domain Bacteria; kingdom Bacillati; phylum Actinomycetota; class Actinomycetes; order Kitasatosporales; family Streptomycetaceae; genus Streptomyces; species Streptomyces sp. BRA346. The sequence goes on from NZ_JAIWIH010000010.1 coordinate 39,914, forward strand.
GCGGGGCCGCAGGCGACGTGAGCCAGGAATCCCCCTGCTGTCAGCTGGGGGAGGGGTCAAAGATAGTCCTCCTCGGTCACGGGGTCGGCGTCCTGCGCGGCCGGGTCCGGCGGGCCGCCGTGGGTCCACGGGGTGCTCTCGGGGTCGGGCAGCTCGGGCCCACCCCGGGGTGCGTGCTCGAACAGCGTCCAGCACACCCGGTCGCCCGGCTCGGGCACCGAACCCGGCTCCGGCTCCTTGCCCCGGCCCATCCCACCGGTCAGCCGGACGACGAACGCGGCGGAGGCCCTTCCGGGCGCCCCGGCCTCCACAGGCTCCGAAGGCTCCCTGGATTCCGCGGGCTCCCCGGAATCCTCAGGCTCCTCGGGCTCCCCGGCGAACTCCGCGGTCTGCGTCCGGCCGTCGTCCATCACCCGGTACAGCTTGACCCGCTCGGCCAGATGCGGACGGTCCTCGGTGCGCACCGTGACCAGCGGCCTCGGCCGCGGCACCTTCGCCTCCGACCAGGCCATCTCCACCTCGGTGACCTCGCCCGCGAACGCCTCCCCGGACAGCCGCCGCCCGGCCATGACCAGCGGATCGTCCAGCGCCTCCTGGGCGTCCAGCTGGGCCTGCGCCGTCTCCCGCGCCGCGAGCTTCTGCGCCGCCGTCACCGCGTCGTCCCGCTTCGGCTGGGGCGGCTCACCGGCCCGGATCCGGTCCCGGTGGGCCGTGTACGACCAGCGGTCCCGCTTCCAGCGGTCCGCAACCCGCGCCCCCTCCGGCAGGTCCCGCAGCAGGTCCACACCCCGCCACAGCGCGTCCCAGGTGGGCCGCAGCTGGGACGCGATCAGCTCGCGCAACTCCGCCTCGGCCGCCCGCAGCCGCGCCTCCCCGCTCGCCACGCCGCCGGTCACCTCGGAGCGCGCCGCGTCGTACCGGGACATCGCCGGGGCCAGCAGCTTGTTGTCGAACGCCGGGTCGGTGGCGGGTCCCGCGGGCGGGTACAGCAGCTGTCCGTCCCCGTCCCGCGCCGTCTCGGTGTGCAGCGCCGCCTCCGCGCCCGGGACGCCCTCCGGCGGGTCGATCCAGGCCAGCAGCGACCCCAGGTGCTGGTCCTCCAGGTTGCTCTGCCCGGTCGCCCAGTGCCGCCCCAGCAGCTCGGTCAGCGACAGCAGCAGCGAGGAGCCGGGCACCCGGGACCGCTCCCCGTAGTGCGTGAGCCACCGGCCGAGGAGCGGTACGCGCGCGGGCGCCGGGAACGGCGTCTCCGGGTCCTGCTCGGCGGTGCGCCGGAACCGCATCGACCGCCCCAGCAGCCGGACGAACGCCACGCCCGCACCGCTGGGCACCAGCAGCTGCGGCGCGTCCGCGCACAGCTCGACCTGGACCGGCACCTTCTTCCCGGTCTCCGGGTCGGTCTCCTTGCGCTCCTCCAGCTCGACGTCGTCCGCGTACCCCTCCAGGTACGGAAGCATCTCCTCCGCCAGCTCGGCGAGGAACGCGAACCGCAGATCACGGTTGCGCGGCTGCGCCACGACCAGCAGCCGCGGCGCGTCCCGGTCGGTGCCCACCAGGGCTCCGAGCGGCGCGCCCGTCTCGCCCGCGGTGGTCAGCGGCACGAACGCCAGCGGCCGCTGCGAGAGATGACGGTGCCGCACCGTGGCGACCGGCCGTGCCCGGCCCTCCCGGACGGCCTCCATCCGGGCCAGCGTGGTGATCAGCGACATACCGCCTCCGCAGACCGCGCGGCGGTGGCGAGGGCCTCGGCGCGCAGGGCCGCCGCGCGCCGCAGGGTGTCCACGGCCGGGTCGCCGGTGGGCTCCGCACCGCCGGACTCCAGGGCGGCCGCGAGCACCGCCTCGACCGTGGTGAGCCCGCCCAGCTCGCCCCGGACGCCGCGCCCCAGCGACTCGACGGCGCCCGCCTCCCGGGCCCGCGCCCGGCAGTGGAGGGCCAGTTCGCAGGTGGACAGGCACTCCGGCGCGTACGCCGCGTCCACCGTCTCGACGGCGGCGGTCAGCTCCTCGACGGGCCGGGTCGGGGTCCGGCCGTCCTCGGCGAGCCGCAGGTCGAAGGTGGTGCCCTCGGGGAGGGCGGCGGCGATCTCCTCGATCCGGGTGAGGCGGCCCAGCTGCCGCCGGGTCACGGCGAGCTGCTTGCGCACGTCGACGAGTTCGGCGGTGGGCAGGTTGGAGAAGTCCTTGGGGCAGACGAGCAGCACCTGGTGCCGCACCCGGGCCGCGACGCCGTCCTCCTTGCCCTCCGGGCCCTCCGTGACCTCCCCGAGGTGGGCCGCGATCCGCTCGAGGGCCAGGGCGTAGACGGCCGACTGCCGGGCCGCCGCGCCGACCTTGGCCGGGTCGGCGGCGCCGTCCACCATGGGGAAGGACTTGATCTCGATGACGGTCCAGGAGCCGTCCGGGTGCACCACGACCGCGTCCGGCTCCAGGAAGGCGGGGGAGCCCGCGACGTCCAGGCTCACCATCGGATGGTCGAGCAGCGCCCACTGCCCCGCCGCGGTGGCTTCCCGCAGCGCCAGCGCCGTACGGGCCGTGCGCCCCTGGGGACCGGCCGCGGTCAGGTCGGGGGCCGCGGTGGTGTCCGGGTCGGGCGGGTCCGAACCGTCGGCCAGCCGCTCGTGCAGCAGCCGCGTGAGCAGTGCGCCGCGGTCGGCCTTGACCCGGGCCTCGAAGGTGTTGCCGCGCTGGTGGGCGAACTGGGACTGGCCGAAGGGCGCGGGTGCTCCGAGCGCCCGCGCGAGGGCGCCCTTGTCGACCCCGGCGCCGTCGAGCAGCGCGCGGCGGCGGCAGCCGGGGTTGGACGCCAGCGCGGCCAGCGCGCGGGCGTCCATCGGATGCGGAACGGCGGACGGGCCGCGCAGCTCAGCGAGCTGTTGCCGGAGCGCCGTCGCCGGCTGCCGCGGAGCTTCCGCCCGCGCCGGTCCCCCGGCCGCGTCCGGCACCGGCACCGGCTTCCCGTCCGCCGCCGTCGCCGCCATCCGTACGTTGCCTGTCCGCGCCCCTGCCCTGCTGTCGGGGGATCCGTTCCCGTTCACGGGCCGAAGTCTCGCACTTGTCACTGACATTCGTGGCCGCACCCGCAGGTTCGGCGGGCTCTCCGGCGGTGATTCCGGCGGCGCCCGCCTCGGCGGAGGCGTCGGCGGTACGGGTCGCGGTGGCGGCGCGGGCCGGGGCGAAGCGCTCGCGGACGGCGCTCGCAAGCCGCAGCGCGGGCCGGGTCAGCAGCGCTCCGGCCCCGACGGCGGCGGCACCGGCGGCCGCGTCGAGGAAGTAGTGGTTCGCGGTGCCCATCACCACGAGGGTGATGACCAGCGGATAGACCACGGCGATGATCTTCGACCACACCGAGCGCCCCTGCCACCACAGCGCTATCCCGCACCACAGCGCCCAGCCCACATGGAGGCTCGGCATCGCCGCGTACTGGTTGGTGAGTCCGCCCATGCCGCGCGGCGCGCTCGCGTCACCGCCCCACCAGCCGTACGAGCTGTACTGGGCCATCGTGTCGACGAAGCCCTGGCCCGCCTCCAGCAGCCGCGGCGGGCAGGTCGGCACCACGACGAAGCCGATCAGGCCGATCATCGTCGTGATCAGCAGCCAGGTGCGGGCGAAGCGGTAGTCCGCGTTCCGGCCGCGCTTCCACAGCCACACCAGCACCGCCGGGGTGGCCGCGTAGTGCAGCGACGCGTACACGAAGTCGGCCGGTATGCCTATCCAGGCGTGGCGGGTGAACAGGTCGTTGAGCGGTGACTCGAAATCGATGTTGAACCGCCGCTCGAAACGGAGGATTCCCAGGCCGTGGTTGACGGCCGTGGTCACATCGCCTTGGCCCAGAAGCCGACCGCCCGCGTACGCGAGGTACACCACCGCGATCAGCGGCAGCTCGGTCCACCAACGGGGCCGACTGCCCAGTGACACTCCGGCACGGGGCACGGTATGGGGCATCCGGACGCTCTCCCAGTCAAAAATCAGGCGGCCACGACATGGCGCGCGATCAACCGTACGGTGTAGTCGAGGCGGCCCCCGCACCGCCCCCGGGGTCCCACGGCTGACGACCGCGCGAGGAGGAAGACGCCGGGAGTCCCCCCGAGGTTGCCTCTCGATCACGTGCGCGATGATGGTTGGACAACGGACGGACAGAGATCTGTTCCCCTGGGCGCGTAGAGCGCAGGTATCCGCGGGCGGTCACGTGTCACGGCGCACGGGGCGCGCGGCAGGCACGTTTCCGGTGAAAGGCGACCCCCATGGCACCACGCATCCTCCTGGCCCGGCACGGACAGACGCAGTGGTCGCTCCTGGGCAAGCACACCGGCCGTACGGACATCCCGCTGCTGGACGAGGGGCGGCGCGGCGCCAAACTGCTCGGCGAGCGGCTGCACCAGTCCCCGTGGGCGGGCCTGCCGGACGTCGAGGTGCGCACCAGTCCGCTCGTACGCGCCGGGGAGACCTGCGAACTCGCGGGCTTCGGCGACCGGGCGAGCGAGTGGGACGCCCTGCTGGAGTGGGACTACGGCGCCTACGAGGGGATGACCCCGGACGAGATCAAGGCGACCCGCCCCGGCTGGCTCATCTGGCGCGACGGCGTCCCGGAGGGCGAGTCCCTGGCCGCGATCACGGCCCGGGCGGACGCGGTGGTGGAGTGGGCGCGCTCCGCCGACCGCGATGTGCTGGTCTTCGCGCACGGCCACATCCTGCGCACCCTGGGGGCCCGCTGGCTCGGCTACGACGCCTCCTTCGCGGCCCGCATACGCCTCGACCCCACGTCCCTGTCGATCCTGGGATGGGCGTACGGCGAACCGGCCATCGAGCGCTGGAACGACACCGGGCACCTGGCCTGACCTCCGGTCACGGACGGGAGGACGTGGGAGGGCACCGTCAGACCGGGCTCTCGCGAACGGCCTGCTGATAGCGGGCGAGGAAGTCCGCGACCGACGCGTTGCGGCCGTGCGGGCGCAGCAGCCGGGCGGTGTCCTCCAGCATGCGGCGGATCCGGGAGGACGTGACCTGGTTCAGCAGGCCCAGGGCGCGGTCCGCCGCCGCGGCGGCCGCCTCCGGCTCGCCGTCCGCGACCAGGTCGCTCGCCAACTCGGTGGTGAACAGGGCGATGTTGCGCGTGAAGTGGGGCTTCTGGAGGGAGACCGCGCGGCGCGCGTGCTCCGCCGCGCGCCCCCAGTCGCCCAGGGCCGACCAGCACTGCGCCTCCAGCCCCTCCAGTTCGGCCTCGCCGAAGAAGGTCATCCACTCCGGGTCGTCGTCGCAGGGGCCGCGGCCGAAGAGCGTCTGGGCGCGCAGCAGGGCCCGTTCGCAGCCGCTGCGGTCCGCCAGCCAGGCCCGGCCGCCCGCCTCGCGCAGCGCGATGAGCGACAGCAGCCGGGGCGACGCCAGCCGCCGCGCGGCCCGCTGCGCGGCCTGGGCGGCGCGTACGGCCTCGCGCGGGCGCCCGGCGTCGCGGGCGAGGAAGGCGGTGTTGCAGAACGCGTGGGCCTCCAGGGCGGGATCGCCCGTGACGCGTGCGGTGGCGAGCGCCTCCGCGTAGTGCGAGCGGGCGTCGGTGAGCCGTCCTGAGTCGTGGGCGAGCCAGCCCACCGAGATGGCCAGTTCGCCCGCGCCCGCGTACAGCCGCTCCACGACGGACCGGCCGTAGCCGCCCGCGTCGAGCAGCGCGTACGCGGCGCTCAGCGGGCGCGCGGTGTGGATGTAGAGGCTGTCCGCGCCGTGCCGGTCGTCCAGCAGCCGGATCCGGCGCACGGCCTCCTCCACGGCGGCCGCCTCGGCCTGCCCGGCCCGCCGGGAGGTCCGCACGGCGTCGGCGGCGGCCGCCGCTCCACCGGCCATGAACGCGCGCCGTAGCAGTTCGCTCTCCTCGAAGACGTCGATGTCGGCCGGGGCGCGGCGCTCCGGCTCCGGCCGGGGCAGTGGCTCCGGGCGGGATACCGGTTCCGGGCCGGGCAGCGGTTCCGGGCGGGGCGCCGGGACGGCGGCGGGCCCGACCGGGCGGCCCCGGACCGCCTCGCGGGGGGTGAACCCCAGGTCGGTGAGGGCGCGGCCGGGGAACATATGGCGGAAGACCCGCTCGTAGGCGTAGTTGGGGCAGCGGATCGCCCCCGACTCGACACGGCCGATGTAGCGCGCGTCGCAGGAGACCTGTTCGCCGATCTCGCGGGCCGCGCGCCGTACGGACGCCGCGAACTCGGCCGGTGAGAGCTGCCCGCGTAACAGCCGGAACGCGGTGTTCGGCCGCAGTGACGAGGATGAAGATGAAGGGGATGACGGGGATTCCGGAAGCGGCCTCATGTGACCCTCCCTACGGTGCTGCACGGTGCCGCCGTGTCGGCGGGGGAGAACCGTACCGGTTGCGACGTTCTCGCCATTCGGATATTCCCGGCAATAAAGACGAAACGCCCGCGATCTGCCATGAACTGCCATCCTTTACGGCGGCATTCGGCCGTAGCCGTTGACACTGCCGAGCGTTGAACCCTGTGCAACCCGATGAAGAGGGAGGCCGGAGTGGATATCAGCCGCTCGCGGACGACTGCCCAACATCACCAGCGCCAGGACTGCGATCTGGTCACCGTGCCCGCCCGCCAGGGGCTGGAGGCGGTGGACATCCTGCGCCGCGGCTGCGACGGCCTCGGCCCCGTGATGCACGACAACGCCTGCGACACCCTCGGCTTCCTGGTGCCCCCCGGCACCGCGGACGGCTGGGACATGCCGGGCAGCGACTGCACCCAGACGGCCGGGCGCGGCATGCGGATAAGCGACGGCGGCGCCCCGGGTCAGGGCGCCACCCACTGGCTGGTGCCGCCGGACGCCGCGTACAGCGGCGCCACCGACCCCGCGGAGCTGCGCGCCGCGCTCGGTGAGGCGGCCCGCACCATCGAGGCCGTCGACCGCTGTCAGTAGAGCTGGCCGGAGCAGCCCCGGGCCGGAGTACCCCTGGTCGGCATGGGCCCTGGCCGGCGGACCGGCGGACCGGCTGTCGGTGGCCCGGCTCATACTGGGGCACATGGCGAAAGGCACGAAGAAGCGAGCGGCGGCGCGCGGGCGCGCGGCAGGCCGGGGGCGCACCCCCGAGCCGATCACCGCACCCGTCGACGGGGGCCTCGCCGAGCTGGTGCCGGACCGCGACCGCCCGCGCGGCTGGACGCTGCTGCTGGACGGCAAACCGCAGTCCCACGTGGACCTGGACGACCCCGCCCACCTCGACTTCGAGTATCAGCGGCGGCTCGGCCACGCCGCCGATCTCGCCGCCCCGCCGGGGCGCCCGCTGCACGCCGTCCATCTGGGCGGCGGCGCCTTCACCCTGGCCCGCTACATCGCGGCGACCCGGCCCCGCTCCACCCAGCAGATCGTCGAGATCGACGCCGCGCTCGTCCAGTTCGTACGGCGCGAGCTGCCGCTCGACCCCGGCGACCGGATACGGGTGCGGGGCACCGACGCCCGGGCCGGGCTCGCCAAGGTGCCCGAGGGGTGGGCCGATCTGGTCATCGCGGACGTCTTCAGCGGGGCCCGCACCCCCGCGCACCTGACCAGCCTGGAGTTCCTGGCCGAGGTCCGCCGGGTGCTGCGCCCCGGCGGACTGTACGCGGCGAACGTCGCGGACGGCCCGCCGCTGGCCCATCTGCGCGCCCAGATCGCCACCGCCCGCGCCGCGTTCGCCGAGGTGTGCCTGACCGCCGACCCCGCCGTGCTGCGCGGCCGCCGCTTCGGCAACGCCGTCCTGCTGGCCGCCGACCACGAGCTGCCGGTGGCCGAGCTGACCCGCCGCGCCGCCGGGGATCCGCACCCCGCCCGGGTCGAACACGGCCGCGCGCTGGCGGACTTCACCGGTGGCGCGGTCCCGGCCACCGACGCGACCGCCACGCGGTCCCCGGCGCCTCCGGCGGCCGTCTTCGACTGACCGGGCCTCAGTTGTGCCTCCCGGTTGTTCAAGCGGGTCAGGAAAACTGTGCGTCTTGTGAAGATCTTTTCGTGAGTGCCGATACCCGGCCGTTACCGTGGCGCGCGTACGACGACCCCCACTTCCGTATGCAGGGCAGGCACACGTGACGAGCCGCAGGTACCGCCGCCGCACCATGAGCCGGAGCACGATGGCGATGGGAGCCACCGCCGCCGTTCTCGTGGCGGGCGGGGCGGCGTTCGCGCTGAGCAGCGCGACGGACGACGGCGGGGACACGGCGGGAACGGCACCGGACTTGGGCGCGGGCACCGGACCGGGGACCGGGCCGGGCACCGCGCCAGGGACGACACCGGGCACGACGCCAGGCACGACGCCGGGGACGGCACCGGGGAAGCAGCCGGGGAACGGGGCGGGGGAGGTCGCGAACGCGCGCTTCGCCCCGTACATCGACACCTCGCTCCACGCCCCCTACGACATGGTGGGCACCGCGAAGAAGACCGGCGTCAAGGAGTTCACCCTCGGCTTCGTCTCCCCCGGCGGCGGCTGCACCCCCAAGTGGGGTGGCAGGACCGGGCTCGGCGCCGACAAGGTGGCCCGGCAGACGGAGGCGCTGCGCGCGGAGGGCGGGGACATACGGGTGTCCTTCGGCGGTCAGGCCGGGTCCGAACTCGCACTGGCCTGCTCCTCGGTGGACCAGCTGACCGCGGCGTACAGCCAGGTCGTGGACCGGTTCAAGCTCACCAAGGTCGACTTCGACATCGAGGGCAAGGCGCTGGAGAACGCCGCGGCGAGCACCCGCCGTGCGCAGGCCATCGCCGCGCTCCAGAAGCAGAAGCCCGGTCTGGACGTCTCGTTCACCCTGCCCGTGATGCCCACCGGCCTCACCCGCGACGGCGCCGAACTGGTCGCCGACGCCCGGAAGAACGGGGTGAAGGTCTCCGCCGTCAACATCATGGCCATGGACTACGGCAGCTCCTTCGACGGCGACATGGGCCGGTACGCGATCGACGCGGCCACCGCGACGCAGAAGCAGCTCAAGCGTGCCCTCGGGCTGGGCGACGCGGCGGCGTGGAAGACCGTCGGCGTCACCCCGATGATCGGCGTCAACGACGTCAAGAACGAGATATTCACGGTTGACGACGCCACGGAGCTGGTGCGGTTCGCCCGGACCAAGGGGCTGGGCAAGCTGTCGATGTGGTCCGCCACCCGCGACAAACAGTGCGCGGGCGGCACCCAGGCCACGGCGTCGGCGATCTGTAGCTCGGTCGAGCAGGGCGCGCTCGCGTTCACCAAGGCGCTGGGCGGCTACCGGGGCTGACCCGCCGAAGGGCCCTGCGAAAGGGCTCTGCGGAAGGGCTCTGCGGAAGGGCTCTAGTGGTGGGGGCTCTCCTGGTGCTCCCGGTACTCCTCGGCCGTCGGCTTGGCGATCTGGCCGCCGTCGCCGAAGTAGAACTGGGACAGCCGCGCCCGCAGCCGCTCCTTGCGGGTCAGCTTCCGTTCGACCCCGGCCCCGTCCACGGCCGGTGGCAGCTCCAGGGGCTCGTACTGCTCGTAGGCCGTCAGCGTGTACCGCTCGCCCGGTGACAGCGGCTCGTGCACCTCGATGTACTCGCCGTGCGGCAGCCGCTGGATGATGCCGGTCTCGCGGCCGTGCAGCACCTTGTCCCGGTCGCGCCGCTGCAACCCGAGACAGACCCGTCGGGTGATGGCGAACACCACGAGCGGCACCACGAAGAAGCCGATCCGTCCGGCCCAGGTGATCGCGTTGATCGACAGATGGAAGTGGGTCGCGAAGAGGTCGTTGCCGCCGCCGATCAGCAGGACCGTGTACAGGGCGATCCAGGCGGCGCCGAAGGCGGTGCGGGTGGGGGCGTTGCGCGGGCGCTGGTTGAGGTGGTGTTCGCGCTTGTCGCCGGTGATCCAGGCTTCGAGGAACGGATAGAGCCAGATGGCGAGCAGCACCATCGGGAAGACCACCAGGGGGATGAAGACGCCGAGGACCAGGGTGTGGCCCCACAGGTTGATCTCCCAGCCCGGCATCAGCCGGATCAGCCCCTCGGAGTAGCCCATGTACCAGTCGGGCTGGGCGTCGGTGGAGACCTGGTCGGGCCGGTAGGGGCCGTACATCCAGATCGGATTGATCTGGGCGATGCCCGCCATCAGGGTGGTGACGCCGAAGACGAGGAAGAAGAACCCGCCGGATTTGGCGACATAGACCGGCCACAGCGGGGGACCCACGATATTCATGTTCTTCTTGCCGGGCCCGGGCTCATGGGTGTGCTTGTGATAGACGAGCAGAATCATATGGAGGGCCAGCAGGCCGAGCATGATACCGGGGATGAGCAGGACGTGGAGGGTGAAGAGCCGGGAGATGACGATCGTCCCGGGGAACTCTCCGCCGAAGAAGAAGAACGACAGATACGTGCCGACGATCGGAACCGACAGCATCGCGCCCTCCATGAAGCGCAGCCCGGTGCCGGACAGCAGGTCGTCGGGGAGCGAATAGCCCATGAAGCCGTCGAACATGCCGAGAATCAGCAGTCCGGCGCCGGAGAGCCAGTTGATTTCGCGCGGCTTGCGGAAGACGCCGTTGAAGAACGTGCGCATCATATGGGCGATCATGCTCGCGATGAAGAGCACGGCCGCCCAGTGGTGGATCTGCCGCATGAGCAGGCCGCCGCGTACGTCGAAGCTGATGTCCATGGTGGACTCGAACGCCTGGGACATGCGGATGCCATTGAGCGGCTCGTAGCGGCCGTGGTAGACCACCTCGTTCATCGCGGGCTCGAAGAACAAGGTGAGATAGACGCCCGTCAGAATGATGATGACGAACGTGTACAGGGCGATCTCACCGATCAGGAAGGACCAGTGGTCGGGGAAGACCTTCCGCAGATTGGCCTTGGCCATCTTGAAGAGGCCGACCCGCCCGTCGAACCACCCGGCAAGTGCCTCGCCCTTTGCTTTGCTCATATCTCATGCATTTACCAGCACATTCCGCCGTCCGCCCCGTCGGCCGGGCGTGTGGCCCACGCCGTAATCCATTCGGGGGAGGGAGCGGCTCCGCCCACCCCCCCCAGGCTGGGCGGAGCCGCGGTCTTTGTCGCGTCCGGAGCGGCTACGCCTCCGGCAGCTCTCCGGTGCGGGCGACCTCCGCGTACCAGCGGGCGCTGGACTTGGGGACGCGGGCCTGGGTGGGGTAGTCGACGTAGACCGCGCCGAAGCGCTTGCTGTACCCGTACGCCCATTCGAAGTTGTCCATCAGCGACCACAGGAAGTAGCCGCGCAGATCGGCGCCGTCCGCGATGGCCCGGTGGGCGGTGGCCAGGTGGGCGCGCAGGTACTCGATCCGCTCCGGGTCGTGGACCTTGCCGTCCGCGTCCGGTTTGTCGTCGTACGCGGCGCCGTTCTCGGTGATGTAGAGCGGCACGCCCGGCGCCTCACGGGTGTAGCGCATCAGCAGCTCGTACAGTCCGGTCGGGTCGACGGTCCAGCCCATCTCGGTGCGGTCGCCCGGCGTCTGGTGGAACGCGACCCGTTCGGAGCCCGGCCAGGGGGAGTGGGCGCTGGCGCCGTGGCCGTCGTGGCGGGCGGGCCGGTCCCCGTTGTCGGTGGCGGCTGATACCAATGAGGGCGTGTAGTAGTTGATGCCGAGCGCGTCGAGGGGGTGCTTGATGACGGCCAGGTCGCCATCGCGGACGAAGGACCAGTCGGTGATAGCCGCCGTGTCCTCGATGAGGTCGCTCGGATACGCGCCGCGCAGCAGCGGCCCGCTGAACACCCGGTTGGCCAGCGCGTCGATACGGCGCTGAGCGTCCAGGTCCGCGGGGTCCTGGGTGAGCGGGCGGATCACGGCCGGGTTGAGGCTGATGGCGATCTGGGCGCGGGCCGGGAGGACGGCCCGCAGCGCCTGCGCGCCGAGGCCGTGGGCCAGGTTGAGGTGGTGGGCGGCGCGCAGCGGGGCGAGCCGCTCGGTGCGACCCGGGGCGTGCACCCCGGAGCCGTAGCCGAGGAAGGCGCTGCACCACGGCTCGTTGAGGGTGGTCCAGTACTCGACGCGGTCGCCCAGCGCCTCCGCGACGATCCCGGCGTACTCGGCGAACCGCTCGGCCGTCTCGCGTTCCGGCCAGCCTCCTGTGTTTTCCAGCTCCTGGGGGAGGTCCCAGTGGTACAGGGTCAGCACCGGCTGGATCCCGGCGGACAGCAGCTCGTCCACCAGGCCGCGGTAGAAGTCCAGCCCGCGCTGCACCGCGGGCCCGCGGCCGGTGGGCTGGACGCGTGACCAGGAGACGGAGAAGCGGTATGCCGCCAGGTTGAGGTCGGCCATGAGCCGGATGTCCTCGCGGAAGCGGTGGTAGTGGTCGACCGCCACATCGCCGGTGTCGCCGCCGAGCACCTTGCCGGGGGTGTGGCTGAAGGTGTCCCAGATGGACGGGGTGCGGCCGTCCTCCTGCGCGGCGCCCTCGATCTGGTAGGCCGCGGCGGCCGCGCCCCACAGGAATCCGGGCGGGAAGGAAAGGGTCATGGAAGCGCTCCCATTCGAGGTGAGGGTGTGGGGAGGGACGGGGGAGAGGGAGGCGAGGGCGGTGCGGGCCGTGCGGACGGCGCGGGCGGGTGGCTCAGCCCTTGACCGCGCCCTGCATGATGCCTCCCACGATCTGCTTGCCGAAGAGCACGAACGCGATCAGCAGCGGCAGGGTGCCGAGCAGTGCCCCCGCCATGATCACCGACTGGTCGGGGACATAGCCGCGGCCCAGTCCGTTCAGCGCGACCTGGACGGTGGGGTTGCCGGTCTGGGTGAGTGCGATGATCGGCCAGAAGAAGTCGTTCCACGCCTGGACGAAGGTGAGCATCCCCAGCACGGCCATGGCCGGGCGGGCCGCCGGGAAGACGATGTGCCAGATGATGCGCAGACTGCTGGCGCCGTCCACCCGGGCCGCCTCGATCAGCTCCGTCGGCAGCGCCTGGGTGAGGTACTGCCGCATGAAGAACACCCCGAAGGCGGTCACCAGCGTCGGCAGGATGACGGCCTGGAGCTGGTCGGTCCACTCCAGCTTGGCGACCATCATGTACAGCGGTACCACGCTGAGCTGGGGCGGCACCATCATCGTCCCGATGGTGAGCATCAGCAGCAGGTTCTTGAAGCGGAAGCGCAGCTTGGCGAAGGCGAACCCGGCGATGGTGGAGAACAGCACGGTTCCGACCGAGATGGTCCCGGCCACCACGGTCGTGTTCAGCAGCGCCTCGCCCATGTTGGCGTCGTTCCACGCCACATCGAGGTTGTGGAACAGGTTCCCGCCGAACCAGAACGGCGGCGGGGTCTCGGCGAGCCGGGTGTTGGTGCGGGAGGCGGCGATGGCGGTCCACACCAGCGGGAAGAGCGAGCCGATGGTGAACAGGATCAGCACGGCGTAGGTGATCTTCCCGCCGTGCAGCTGCCTGCCCGCGCGGTTACGGCCCTTCCGCCCGGCCGGGGGCGGTGCGGGCGGTGCGGACGCCGGCCGGGAAGACACGGTGGCGGTCATGGTGGTCCCTCGTCTCCCTCACTGGCTCTTCCGCAGCCGTCGCTGGAACAGCCAGTTGGCCGCGGCGATCAGCAGCAGGATCAGGAACATGGTCCAGGCGATGGCCGAGGCCCGGCCGAGATGGAGGTTCACCCAGCCCTGCTCGTACAGGTACAGGCCCAGCGTCTGGAACTGGTGGTCGCCCCCGCCGGTCGCGCCCGCGCTGCCGTTGAACAGCAGGGGCTCGCCGAAGAGCTGGGTCGCCCCGATCGTGGACACCACGACGGTGAACAGGATCGTGGGGCGCAGCGAGGGGATCGTGACATGGATGAACTGCTGCCAGCGGGAGGCCCCGTCGAGCGACGCCGACTCGTACAGATCGTGCGGCACGGCCTGCATGGCGGCCAGGTAGATCAGCGCGTTGTAGCCGGTCCAGCGCCAGATGACGATGGTGGAGACGGCGAACTGGGAGGTCCAGGTGCCGTTCTGCCAGTCGATCCTGTCGATGCCGATCGAGCCGAGCGCCCAGTTGATCATTCCGTAGTCGCGCCCGAAGAGCAGCACGAACACCAGCGTCGCGGCGGCCACCGACGTGGCGTACGGGGTGAGGACGGCGACCCGGAAGAACATCGAGCCGCGCAGCTTGTAGTTGAGCAGATGCGCCAGCCCGAGGGCCATCAGCAGCTGCGGCACGGTGGAGATCAGTCCGATGGTGAACGTGTTCTGGAGCGCGTTCCAGAAGAACTCGTCCTCCCACAGCCGGGAGAAGTTCCGCATCCCGACCCACTCCATGTGGGTGGGGTCGGTCAGCTCCACGCGGTGCAGCGCGGACCAGCCCGTGTACAGCAGCGGGAAGAGTCCGAAGGCGGCGAAGAAGAGGAAGAACGGGGCGACGAAGGCGTACGGGCTCCACTTCACGTCCCAGTGGTGGCGGCGGGAGCGCCAGGTGCGCCGCCGCTGCTCCCTGGGGTCGAGGGGCGCCGCCGGGGCGGCGCGGCGCGGGGCCGCGCCCCCCTGCCCTGCGGGGGGCGCGGCAGTACCGGAGGTGGTGGACATCCGGGTCACTGGTCCAGCGCGTTGTCGATCGTCTTGGTCGCGGCCTTCCAGCCCGCCTCAGGGGACTTGCCCTGCTGGTCGACCTGGAGGATGCCGATGTCCACGAGGTTCTGGTTGATGATCTGGTCCTTCGGGCCCAGCACCTGGACCGGGATGCCCTTGGCGGCCTCGGCGAAGATGGAGCCGATGGGCGCGTTCGCGAAGTAGGGGTGCTTGGCGTCCTTCACATCGGGCAGCGAGTACGACGCCTGGGCGCTCGGCCAGCTTCCGCGCTCCTTGAACAGCTTGGCCTGCTGCTCGGGCGCGGTCAGCCAGGCGACGAGCTTGGCCGCCTCCTCCTTGTTCTTGCCCGCCTGCGGCACGCCGAGGAAGGTGCCGCCCCAGTTGCCGGGCTTGGGCGCGGCGGCGACGTCCCACTGGTCCTTCGCCTTGTCCCCGGCCTTCTCCTGGATGTAGCCGAGCATCCACGGCGGGCAGGAGACGGTGGCGAACTGCCCGTTGGCGAAGCCCTGGTCCCAGGTCTTCTGGAACTGCTGGAGCTTGGCCGTCACCTTCCCGGTGGCCGCCTCGGTCGCGATCTTCCAGGCGTCCTTCACGGCCGGGCTGTCCTTGTAGATGATCTTGCCGCTCTTGTTGTAGTAGCGCTCCGCGTTGCCCGCGACCACCGCGTTGAAGACGCCGCCCGCCGAGTCGACGAAGGCCGTGCCGCTGGGGGCCTTCTTCATGTACTCCTTGCCCGCGTCCAGGTACTTGTTCCAGTCCCCGGCCCAGAGCTGGGCGACCTTCTCACGGTCGGTGGGCAGCCCGGCCTTCTGGAACAGGTCCTTGCGGTAGCAGATCGCCATCGGGCCGATGTCGGTGGCGAGACCGATCGCCTTGCCGTCCTTGGTGACGCCCTGCGGCCATTTCCAGTCGAGCCAGTTCTCTTTCTTGACGCCCGCTGTCTTCGAAAGATCAACGAACTTGTCCGCCTGGGTCTGGACGACCTCGGCGATGTTGGCGACTTCGATGCCCTGGACGTCGGCGAGACCGCTGCCCGTGCTCAGGTGGTTGAGCAGCTGCGGGTAGTAGTTCTCGTTGCGCTCGATGACCGTCTGCTCGATCTTGATGTCCGGGTGGAGCTTCATGTACTCGTCGTAGAGCCCGGCCTCCTTGAAGCCCATGGTGCCGAAGAGGCCCATGATGATCTTCGTCTTGCCGCTGCCGCCCTCGCCGCCACCGCCGGACTTGTTGGTGTCGCTGTCGCCGTCGTCGGCGCAGCCGCTGAGCAGTCCGGCCCCTAACGCGGCGATGGCCGCGAGGGCCACCGCTCTGCTGCGGTACGTACCAGTGGTCCTGCGCATTCCGTCCTCCTAGCGCCCTGACGTACCGCTCCCGGCCAAAAAGGGGGAATCCATGGGACTTTGAGATGCATCGGCACGGGCGGGCAGCGTGCGGGTTGTGTATGACTCAGGTACTGTGGGAGCGCTCCCAGGTTGATGTGTTGAAGGGTTGCGGCTCCCCGCTGGGGTGTCAAGGGACAGAGCGGAACAACTTCCGGAAACCACACTGCTGTTGAATGTCCACCGCAGCCGCCCAGATGGGGTGGATCTGCTGGGTACGGAGGCTGGAGGCGCGAGATGGCAGGAACCCGGCGGCATGGTGCGGGGCGCGGCAGGCCCACCCTCGAGGAGGTCGCGGCCCGCGCCGGCGTCGGCCGCGGCACCGTCTCCCGGGTGATCAATGGCTCGCCGAGGGTCAGCGACCGCACCCGTACGGCCGTCGAGCAGGCCGTCGCCGAACTCGGCTACGTGCCCAACCGGGTGGCCCGCGCGCTGGCCGCCAACCGGGCCGACGCGGTCGCGCTCGTCATACCCGAGCCCGAGACCCGGCTCTTCGCCGAGCCGTACTTCTCGGACATCATCCGCGGCGTGGGCGCCGAGCTGGCCGACACCGATCTCCAGCTGCTGCTGACGCTCATCCGCACCCCCAAGGAGCGGCAGCGCTTCGCCGAGTACCTCTCCGCGCACCGGGTCGACGGCGTGCTGCTGGTGTCCGTCCACGCGGACGACCCGCTTCCGGACCTGCTGGAGCGACTGGAGATGCCCGCGGTGCTCAGCGGGCGCCGCTCGGCGCACGAGTCGGTGCCGTACGTCGACTCGGACAACACCGGCGGCGCGCAGTCCGCCGTGGAGCACCTCATCGGGCGCGGCCGCACCACCGTCGCCACCATCACCGGCCCGCTGGACATGTACGTCGCCCAGTGCCGCCTGGACGGCTACCGCGCCGCGGTCCGGGCGGCGGGCCGGGAGCCGGAACCGGAGCTGATGGCGTCCGCCGACTTCACCGAGGAGGGCGGCCGCCGCGCGATGCGGCAGCTGCTGGAGCAACGGCCCCACCTCGACGCGGTCTTCGCGGCCTCGGACGTGATGGCCGCGGGCGCCCGCCAGGTGCTGCGCGAGTCCGGGCGGCGGGTCCCGGAGGATGTCGCGATGGTCGGCTTCGAGGACTCCGCCGTCGCGCGCCACATGGACCCGCCGCTCACCAGCGTCCGGCAGGCGACCGAGGAGATGGGCCGGGCGATGGTGCGGGTGCTGCTGGAGGAGATCGAAGGCCCCTCGGAACGCCCCTCCAAGCGCCCCCAGCTGGTGCTGCCGACCCAGCTGGTGCGGCGCGAGTCGTCCTGAGCACGCCGCGAGTCGTCCTGAGCACGAAAGGGCCGGTGGACCGCTGGCTGCGGTCCACCGGCCCCGCCGGGGGACGGCCTCTTACAGCGCCGGGTAGGCGTTCCTCAGCAGCTGCTGGAACTGGGCCGAGAACCAGTGGCCCGACAGCGGCGCGTTCGGGAGCGCGCCCGACATGTTGTAGCCGTTGCGCGCGTTGCCCGTGTACGTCGGGTCGCACATCAGGTCGAAGCCCTTGCCCTCGTCGTTGGGGATCTGGGAGCTGGCGCCGTCGGACTCGCCCGGCGGCTTCATCCACACGTACGCGTCGATCCCGGCCGCGGGCGCTGCCTTGGGCCGCTCACCGAGCCCGGCCCCGGACTGGTTGCACCAGTTGCCGATGTGGATCCGGCGGTCGTAGCGGCCGCCGTTGACGTACGTGTCCACGCTGGTCGTGGCGCCGGGGCCGGACGGGCGGGCGGAGCCGCCCCAGCCGTTGCGGGAGGTGTCGATGAGCGCGCCGACGTTCGACGGGAAGCCGACGTTCACCAGCTCCTGACGGAATCCCTGGGCGAAGGACAGCTCGTCGACGTAGCGGTTCCAGTCCACCCACTTGGACTGGCGGACCGTGGTCCCGTTGACGGTGTCGTTGATGGTGAAGTTGTTTTCCTTCAGGGCGCTGTAGTTGGCGGTGTTGACAATGATTCCGCTCACCTTGTCGACCGTGCTGCCCTCGGCGGTCGCGGCCTGCTTGATGATCTGGGCGGTGGGGTTGAAATTGCTGTCCCAGCCGATCCAGCCGTGGTGGCCGGCGTCCACGTAGTTGTAGACGTTGCCGACGGCGCCCAGCTTGTTGAGGGCGTAGCCGACGCCCTTCACATAGTTGCCGTTGGCCTTCATGGTGTCGCACTGCGGCGTGGCGGTCGCGCTGCCGCCGGTGTTGGTGACCAGGTTGGGCAGCGAGTCGATCTCGACGGTGGTCACGATCCGCAGGTTGGAGTTGGCGTATTTCGACTCGCCCAGGATCGACGCGATCGGGTCGATGAACTGCGTCTTGTACTTGTCGATCTCGGTCGGGCCGAGTTCGCCGTTGGACGCGAGCGCCGAGCAGTCACGGCCGGGCAGGTCGTAGATGACGAGCTGGACCACCGTCGGCGAGCCGCCCGACTGCGACAGGGCACGGTCGAGGTGGGCGCGCAGCCCCATCTTGCCGCCCGCTCCGTTGATTGCGGCGATCCGGTCCAGCCAGATACCGGTGGGCTGGTTGGAGACCTTGGAGCCGCCGGGCTCGGCAGCGGCGTTGGCGGACCACTCCGGGTTGACGTACACCTTGGCGCCCGCGTACGGGTTGTCGACCTTCGCGGCGGCCTTGGCGGCCCCGTCGGCCTGCGCCGACGCGGTGCCCGCGAGCGAGCCGACGGTCAGGGCGGTGGCGGCCAGCAGCGCGCCGCCCGCCAGCGCGGCCGCGCGGGTACGGGTGCCTGGCGTGCGGGAGGGTGGGGGAGGTGAGGTGATGCGGCTCATGACAGTCCTTTCAGGTGATCGCGGAGTCCGATGCCGAAGGCGGTCGGTGTGCCGTTGAAATCGCTGATGAGGGAGGGGCCTGAGGAGCAGTCCCAGGTGTTCCAGGTCCAGCCGAGGTACGAGGCGCGCTTGGCGTCCAGCCAGGCCATGACGCGGTCGATGTAGCCGTGCGAGCAGGTGTTCTCGCCGATCTCGCCCGCCACGAACGGCACGTGGGCGATCACCGGGGCCAGCTGTTCGTTGAAGCAACTCTCGCTGGAGCAGGTGTTGAAGTTGTACGTGTGCCAGGCGGCGGCGAGGTTGCCCGCCGGATCGCTCGGCTTGTACGCCAGCCACTGGCGCATGTCGTTGGAGTAGGCGAGGCCGCCCAGCAGGATCACGTTCCGGGCGCCGGTGGCCCGTATCGCGGTGACCAGGCTCTGCATCCCGGCCACCGGGTAGTCGATGCCGGGGCAGCTGCCGCCGTCCCGCCAGCACGTCCACGCCGCCGTCGGGTCCGAGGTGGCGCGGTCCGGGAACGGCTCGTTGAACAGGTCGAAGACCACGGCCTGGTCGCCCTTGAAGGTCTGCGCGACCGAGGACCAGAACGCCGGGGTGTACTGGGCGTTCGGCACCGGCTTCTGACAGGTGGCGTACTCGGTGCCCGGGCAGTGGGCATCGCCGCCGGTGTATTGACCGTGACTCCAGTGGAGTTCGAGGATCGGGGTGAGGCCGTTGGCCTCCAGCCGGGCCACGAACTCCTTGACCGCGTTGATGTAGGTGGCGCCGCGGTAAGCGGAGTCGATGTGCGACAGACCGAGCCAGCACTCCTCGTTGAGGGGGACGCGGACCGCGTTCGCCTTCCATCCGGCGATGGCCTTGACGGACGCGTCGTCCACCGGTCCGTCGAAGATGCCGCGCCCCTGGACGCACATGAACTCGCCGCCCGAGCGGTTGACGCCCAGCAGCCGCCGGGTGGCCCCGTTCTCGTCCACGAGGCTGTTGCCCGAGACGCGCAGCTTCGGCGGGGTGCCGCCCTGGCCCGGCGGGGGATCGGTGGGGTCGGTCGGGTCCGTCGGGCCGGAGCCGCCGTCGCACGCCACGCCGTTGAGCTTGAATGCGGAGGGGACGGGGTTGGACCCGGACCAGGAGGCGGTGAACCCGGCGCTGACGCTGCCGCCCGTCGCGATCTTGCCGTTCCAGGAGGCGTTGAGCGCGGTCACCGTCGTCCCGGACTGCGACCAGGTGGCGTTCCACCCCTGGGTCACCTTCTGTCCGGCGGAGAAGTCGAAGGTGAGGGTCCAGCGGTCGAGCGCGGCTCCGTTGTTGGTGATGGTGACGTTGCCCTGGAAGCCATTGTCCCACTGGCCGGCGGCGGTGTACGCCACGGTGCAGGCCGCGGCCGCCCGGGGCGCGGCGGAGGTGCCGACCGCGGCGGCAGTACCCGCGGTGCCCGCCAGGGTGAGCGACGCGGTGGCCGCCAAGGCGTAAAGGCGCGGTGGTGCTCGCATGGAGCGACTCCTGGGGTCCACGCGCCGTCCCGTGCGGCGCTGACTGCTGGAACCGCTCCCACTGGTTGAGCTGACCGTAGCGCCAGTGGCGTACATGTCAACAGAGGCGTTCACAGATTTATCGGTCGAAGACGTTCGACCGGCCCATCCTGTTCAAAGACTTGACACTTCTTCAGATGGAACGGACGCTTGGGAGCGCTCCCACTGGTTCGCACTCCCCCCTCATTTCCGAACCCGCGTGGAGGACCCCCATGCGCGTACAGCGAGGCTCACCCTTGTCAGGAGCGCGTCGGCGGATGAGACGGCTGGTGACCGCGCTGGCCGCAGCCCTCTCGCTGCCCGTGGCCATGACCGCCGCCGGTGGCGCCGCCCCCGCCCATGCCGACACCCGCGCCGTGCAGTGCAACGTCGACTACAAGACCAACGACTGGGGCTCCGGCTTCACCGCCGATCTCACGATCTCCAACCCCGGCACCGAGGCCATCAACGGCTGGACCCTGACCTACGACTACGCGGGCAACCAGAAGCTCGGCAACGGCTGGAACGGCACCTGGTCGCAGTCCGGCAAGACCGTCACGGTCAAGAACGCCGCCCACAACGCGAACATCGCGGCCGGTGGCAACGTCACCACCGGCGCCCAGTTCAGCTACAGCGGCACCAACGCCGCGCCCACCGCCTTCGCCGTCAACGGCGTCACCTGCCGCGGCGCCCACCAGCCGCCGATCACCGTCCTGACCAGCCCCTCCCCGGGGGCCGTCTACAGCGCGGGCGGCACCGTCCCGATGGCGGCCACCGCCGCGGCCGCGGACGGCGCGACCGTCACCAAGGTGGAGTTCTACAGCGACACCAAGCTCCTGGGCACCGACACCACCTCCCCGTACGGCTTCGACTACACCGACGTCCCGGCGGGCGACTTCTCGCTGTACGCCAAGGCCTACGACAGCCAGGGCGCCGCCGCGGAGTCCACCCCCGTCGGCATCCATGTCGCGGCCGGTCCGGCGCTGGTCGCGAGCCCCACCCAGCTCGGCGTCGAGCAGGGCAAGACCGGCACCTTCGGCCTCCGCCTGTCCACCCAGCCGTCCGCCAACGTCACGGTCACGGTGGCCCGCACCTCCGGCAATACGGGCCTGACCGTCTCCTCGGGCGGCAGCCTCACCTTCACCCCCGCCAACTGGAACACCGCCCAGCAGGTGACGGTTGCCGCCGCCAACTCCGGCACCGGCACCGCGACCTTCACCGCGACCGCCACCGGTCACACCAAGGCCGAGGTCACCGTCACCCAGCTGGCCGCCGCCACGACGTACGACGCCCGCTTCCTGGAGCTGTACAACAAGATCACCGCCCCCTCGGCGGGCTACTTCTCGCCCGAGGGCATCCCGTACCACTCCGTGGAGACCCTGATCGTCGAGGCCCCCGACCACGGCCATGAGACGACGTCCGAGGCGTACAGCTATCTGATCTGGCTCCAGGCGATGTACGGCAAGGTCACCGGCGACTGGACCAAGTTCAACTCGGCGTGGGACATCATGGAGAAGTACATGATCCCCACCCGCGCCGACCAGCCCTCGAACAGCTTCTACAACGCCTCCAAGCCCGCCACCTACGCACCCGAGTGGGACCAGCCCTCGCAGTACCCGTCGAAGCTCGACGGCAACGTGCCGGTGGGCCAGGACCCCATCGCGGCCGAGCTGAAGAGCGCGTACGGCACCGACGACATCTACGGCATGCACTGGATCCAGGACGTCGACAACGCGTACGGCTACGGCAACGCGCCCGGCAAGTGCGAGGCGGGCCCGTCCGACACCGGTCCGTCCTACGTCAACACCTTCCAGCGCGGCCCGCAGGAGTCCGTCTGGGAGACCGTGACCCAGCCGACCTGTGACGGCTTCAAGTACGGCGGCAAGAACGGCTATCTGGACCTGTTCACCGGCGACGCCTCCTACTCCAAGCAGTGGAAGTTCACCAACGCCCCCGACGCCGACGCCCGGGTCGTCCAGGCCGCCTACTGGGCCTCGGAGTGGGCCAAGGCGCAGGGCAAGGGCGGCCAGATCTCCGCGAACATCGCCAAGGCCGCCAAGATGGGCGACTACCTGCGCTACGCGATGTACGACAAGTACTTCAAGAAGGTCGGCAACTGCGTCGGCGAGACCACCTGCCCGGCGGGCAGCGGCAAGAACAGCTCCAGCTATCTGCTCTCCTGGTACTACGCCTGGGGCGGCGCCACCGACACCTCCTCCGGCTGGGCCTGGCGCATCGGCTCCTCCCACGCCCACGGCGGCTACCAGAACCCCATGGCTGCCTGGGCACTGAGCGCATACGCCGACCTCAAGCCCAAGTCCGCCACCGGCGCGAGCGACTGGTCCACCAGCCTCAAGCGGCAGCTGGAGTTCTACCGGTGGCTCCAGTCCAGCGAGGGCGCCATCGCGGGTGGCGCCACCAACAGCTGGCAGGGCCGCTACGCCACCCCGCCCGCCGGGAAATCCACCTTCTACGGCATGTACTACGACGAGAAGCCCGTCTACCACGACCCGCCGTCCAACCAGTGGTTCGGCTTCCAGGCGTGGTCCATGGAGCGCGTCGCCGAGTACTACAACCGCACCGGTGACGCCTCGGCCAAGGCCGTCCTCGACAAGTGGGTCACCTGGGCGCTGTCCAAGACCACCATCAACCCCGACGGCACCTACCAGTTCCCGTCCAACCTCCAGTGGTCCGGCCAGCCCGACACCTGGAACGCGTCCAGCCCCGGCGCCAACACCGGCCTGCACGTCACCGTCACCGACTACACCAACGACGTGGGCGTGGCCGCCGCGTACGCCAAGACGCTGTCCTACTACGCCGCCAAGTCGGGCCACACCGCCGCCAAGAACACCGCCAAGGCGCTCCTCGACGGCATGTGGAACCACCACCAGGACGCGCTGGGCATCGCGGTCCCCGAGTCCCGCGCCGACTACAACCGCTTCGACGACCCGGTCTACGTCCCCAGCGGCTGGACCGGCACCATGCCCAACGGCGACAAGATCGACGCCGACTCGACCTTCCTGTCGATCCGCTCCTTCTACAGATCCGACCCGGCCTGGTCCAAGGTCGAGGCGTACCTGAAGGGCGGCGCGGTGCCGAGCTTCACGTACCACCGCTTCTGGGCCCAGGCCGACATCGCGCTCGCCATGGGCTCGTATGCGGAACTCTTCGAATAGCGGCTGAGCGGCCTTACCCGAGGCCGCTTCAGGGCACCGTGGTGGGGTTCCCGGGGACGGGAGCCCCACCACTCCGTCCGGCCAGCGCCGCCTCCAGCCGCCGGATGTGGCGATGCTGCAAACGCGCGGTGCGCTGGAGCGACATGACCACCCGCAGGAACTGGTCCATGTCGGCGGCCCGGGTGAGGATGTCGTCGGGCACCCGGTCGTCGGCCTGGCATTCCCGCTCGTCCTGGGCGAGCAGGGCCTGCGCCCAGGCCCGGGTGACCGGCTTGAACATCCCGGGGTGGTTGGCCACGATCCTGGCCCGGACGGCCAGGTCGTTCTCGGCCGCCTCCACATGCAGGCCGTCGTCCTTGTTGCGCGCGCCGAACAGCGGCTCGTGGAGGTGATGGGCCGTGAAGCCGCGCTCGGCACAGGCGATCCAGAAGTCCCAGTCCTCCCCGGTGCGCATGCCCTCGGCGTAACCGCCCACCTCCTGCCACACCTCGCGGCGGTAGAGCGAGCAGTAGAACATGATCAGCCGCCGCAGCAGCAGGTCCTGGTCGTAGGCGGGGAGCTCCAGCGCCTGCCCGCGCGGGTCGTCGTCGGTGAAGACGGAGACATCGGTGGAGACGATGGCGATGTCCGGGTTGTCGTCCAGGACCGCGACCGTTCGCTCCAGCATGGTGGGGGCGATCACGTCGTCGGCGTCCAGCGGCAGGACGTAGCGGCCGGTGGTGGCCGCGATGCCCGCGTTACGGGCGGCCGAGACACCGGCGCCCGCCTGCTCCAGCAGCCGGATGCGCCGCCCGGGGTGGTCGGCGATCAGCGACCTGGCCACCGCGGCGGTGTCATCGGTGCTGCCGTCATCGACGACGACGAGCTCCCAGTCCGGACAGGTCTGGGCCAGCACACTCTCCACCGCGTGCGGCAGATAGTGGCCGTAGTCGCGGCAGGGGATGACCACCGAGACCGCCGGGAGGGCGCCGCGTCCTCCGCGCGATGACCCCGGGGCCCCCGGGAGACTTCTCTCCCGGGGGCCGTGTTCCGGCCCGGTCGGTGCCGGGGTCATCGGGGTCCGTCGCCGTGGATGGCGTGGCCGTAGGTGTTCCGGTGGGCCGCCCCGGCCTTCGAGGGCTGGGCGGAAACCGCGATGTTGGCACAGTGCGAGGCCGCCGCGAGGGGCGTGGTGAAGATGATGTTTCCCGTGTTGGCGGGGCCCGCGGAGTCACACCTGTTCTGCTGCACCACGCCGTGCGGGTCGCCGAAGATCTGGGCGAAGTTGAGGCAGCTCGCCCCCTGTACCGCTCCGAGGGCGTCGCACGCGTTGCTCTGTCTGACGGGAGGATCCAGATCGAGGGCGCCGGCGTCGGCTCCGCCGAAGACCACCGCCCCGGCCGCCGCCGTCACCAAGGCGGCCGTCTGTCCGAAGTTCATACGCTTCTCCTCTTTCTCATGCTGTTCTCTCGTGCTGTTTTCTCGTGCCGCGGAACACTCCACGGATAATCGGCTAACGAGAACTCCCGACGCGGGCTTCGGCCCCGGCGGCACCTTCACCTGCCTGGTTCATGGGGCCATCGCCCAGGTGGCGGGGGTGCACCACTTCCACCGCGGGCAGCGCCCAGCACTCGACGCCCATGTCCTGGGCCAGCGCGGCCAGTCCCTCGGTCTCGATCAGCCTGCGGTGGGGGACGGCCGGGAACACCAGGCCGTCGCGGTGCAGGTCGGCGTGGACCAGCAGGGCCGTACCGCCGACCGCGTCGACGCGGACCGTCTCGTGTGCGCGCAGCTCGTCGAGATAGATCCGGCCGAACCCCTTCGGCGGCTGGAGGATGCCGTCCCGGAGCCACTGGTCCCAGTTCAGGGCGTGGGCGTCGGGGCGCAGCACGAAGGTGTTGAGGTCGAAGCTGGGCCCCGCGGGCTCGGTGACGCAGTGCGGGACGACGATCTCCCGGCGGGCGCCCAGCAGGCGCTGGACGAGGTCAATCGGGTAGTCGGTCACATCGACGTCGAGCCACAGCACCCACCGCTCGTCGGCCAGGGCGCGGGACAGCAGGTGGTTACGGGCCCTCGCCAGCACCGATCGCCGCTGCCGCTGGACGGCCGGCTCCCAGCGCGGCCCGGTCAGCTCCAGGCCGAAGTGGCGCCGTACGAGCGTGACGCGCCGGAACTCCGCCTCCAGCGCGGGCAGTGCGTCCTGGAGGGCCTCCCAGGTCCCGTCACGGCTGTCGCCTTCCAGCAGGCCGACGGAGACCGCGTCGCGGGGGTAGTCGAGGGTGTGCAGGTTGTCGAGGTAGCGCGGCAGGAAGGCGGCGGCGTCCTTGACGGGGGTGAGGACGAGCAGCGGAGGGTGCCCGTCGGTGTCGGCGCGCACGTCCACGGGCGCGGGGCGTCTGGCACGAGGGACGCGCGCCGAAGGCCCGCCGGTGGCGCCGGCCGCGTCACCGGCCGTGTCCTGCGTTGCGGCGGCCGAATTCTCGCCGTCATTCTCGCCGTCATTCTCGGCGTCATTCTCGGCGTCGAGGACATCCGCCGGGGCGAGGGGCAGCCGTGCCGCCATCGCGTGCACCTGGTCCGTGTAGGAGGCGCCCGTGGGCCACACCTGGGTGGCGGCCTCGAAGAGCCCCGTGAAGTGCGGCTCGTCGAACGTGTTGGCCCCGTGGATCACGTAGGTGTACAGCTCCGGTGCGTCCAGGGACACGGTCCGTCCGCCGCGCACCACGGCCTCCGCGACCGGGGAGTCCTCGCCGCTCCGCCGCTCCGGATAGCGGGGGAGCGCGTCCTTCGCGCAGAGCATGGAGCTTTCCCACACCCGGACCCCGGAGAGCGCCAGCTTGCGGCGCGCGGGCCACCACAGCCGCTCGCGGGCCAGGAAGCACGCCGTGGCGTCCAGTCCGAGGACAGCCGCCAGCTGGATTTCCAGCCGCTCCGGGTCGTACAGGTCGTCGTCGTCCCACTGGCACACGTACGCCCCGGTGGCCAGGTCCACCGCGATGTTGCGCAGCTCGCCCAGCGTCCGCCCCTCCGGCGGCAGCCGGTGCAGGCGGATCCGCGGGTCGGCGAGGGCGCGTACGTGCTCCTCGAGGGCGTCGTCCGCGCCGTCGTCCACCACGACCAGTTCCGCGCGGGTGTAGGTCTGGGCGAGGAAGCACCGGATCGCCCGCTCGGCCAGCGGCGACCGGTCCTTGGTCACCATCAGACAGGACACCGTCGGCGCTGCCGCCCCCGAGGCCCACCGCCGTCGCTGGGCGTCGAGGTCGACCACGCCGTAGGCGCAGGGGTGCAGGTCCTGGCTCGTCCAGAACCTGACCTTGCGGCCGGCCGAGGCCGCCGGTGGACCGGAGTCCTCACGCGTCCAGCTGCTCGACCAGTGGTGCACGGCGTGGGCGCGGTCCCGATCCACGTCCCGCCGCCCGAACAACTCCTCCGCGAAGGGGCTCAGCGCGGGATACACGGTCTCCGCGCCCAGGACCGTGATCGAGCAGTCCTCCGGCGCGCTGTCGACCGCGCGCGTGAGCAGGCACGGGCCCGTCGCGTCCAACGGGCCGGGCATGGTGTGGGCGCCCACGAGCTGCCGGTGCACATGCGGCCAGAACGGATGGCCCGGCCGTGACGCCATGAACGCGTTGCCGACGATGCGCGGCAGACCGCTGCGGCGGTTCCACGGCAGCCCGGCGTGCTCCTCCGGCTCGAGACCGAGGACGAGTTCCTTCCCGGCGAGGAGCCCGGTCAGCGGGCGCAGACACTCGAAGTCCATGTCGACGTACAGCCCGCCGAAATGGTCGAGGAGGAAGTAGCGGATCGCGTCCGCCCGTTTGATCGGCTCCAGGTAGCCGTCATAGATGGGCAGGAACCAGGCGTAGTGCTGTTCGAGGAACGCCCGGTTGTCGGCGTCCGTCCACAGCCGGTATTCCCAGTCGGGATGGTGCCGGCGCCAGGTCTCGGACCATGTCCGCCAGTCGGGCGGTACGTCCGTGTTCTTCCAGGTTTGGTGAATGAGAGGGGGAATCCCCTGCTTCTCGGGCATCCGCACAGTATGTCCGGATGGCGTGTCCACCAGGCGGCGCCCGTCGGCGGAGCACCACCCGCCCGGCCCAGCGCACACACACCGGACCGGGCGGGAAGGCCCTGCTGGGGGCGGTCAGCCCGAGGAGGACAGCGGCACCGGGAACAGCACCCGTTCGGGCACCACCCGGTCCCCCAGCCGCTGGACGCCGGGTCCTGCCGCGCCCCGTTCGCGGCGGCGGCCCATTCGGTGGCCGACCACACCGTCTTCGTCCGCCACCACAAGCCCGAGTCGCCCGTCCGGGGCTTCCAGGGTGCGCGGGCGTCCGGCGGGCGGCAGCGTGGAGCCATGACCGAGAGCGAGAGCCCGCGCGTCACCCGGCCGACGATGGTGGTGCTCGGCGTCCAGCATGGCACTCCCCCCTACCGCCTGGTGGAGGTCGCGGGGGAGCTGGTCGGCAAGGCGCACTCGGTCCTGGACATCATCGAGATCGCCCGCCAGCTCGGCTTCGACGACATCGACCTGGACGACCCGGACGTGGTCCGCTGGGTCGGCGGCGACAAGTTCACCTGGACCCCGTGGTGGCCCCGCCACCCACCGCAGCGCGAGCCGCGCGCCTGACGAGTCCTGCTGCGTCGAGGGGGGCCGATACGGCCTTCAGCCGCGCCGCCGCGTTCTTGGCCGCGGTCTTCACCGTGGAGGGCTCGGCGCCCAGGACGAAGGTGAGGTCGGCGACGCAACGATCCCGCCCCGTTGGATTCGTACGCCCTGCAACTACCGCACCGGCAGCCTGGTAGGACCGGTCATGAACGGCTCAACGCCCCACGGCCGGGCAGGGCGACCGTGAGCAGCGCGCCCAGCGCCGCGACCGCCGCGAGGGCGGCCAGGGCGGGGCCCATCGCCGCGGCGAAGGCCCCGGCGCCCGGCAGGCGCAGCAGCATCGTCGCGGCGGCCACCCCCAGTGTCGGCCCGATGTTCATGGCGGTCTGCTGGAGGCCGCCCGCCACGCCCGCGTGCTCCAGGGAGGCGTGGTGCACGATGACGGCCGTCGCGGTGACCATCACGGTGGCGAAACCGGCCCCGAGCGCGAAGAAGCAGCCGCCGATCTCCGGGGCGGTGGCCGCCCGGTCCAGCCGGGAGAAGAGCAGGATGCCGAGCGCGACGAGGACCATGCCCGCGCCCGCCGTACGCCGCGGCCCGTACCGGCGCGCCAGGACGGCCGATACGGGCGCGCCCAGCACCATCGTCGCGGCCAGCGGCAGCACCCGCAGCCCGCTCTCCAGCGGGTCCAGCGCCAGGACGTCCTGGAGGAAGTACGTGCCGACGAACAGTGCCCCGAACAGCGCCGCCGACGCCGTCACCAGCACCCCGAGCGCCGAGGCGACCGTCGCCGAGCGCAGCACGCCGGGCGGCACCAGCGGGTTCGGCGTCCGGCGCCCGTGCCGCACGAACGCGCCCCCGGCGGCCGCCACGGCGAGGAATCCCAGCGCGGTGGCCGCCGTCCAGCCGGTCTCCGGTATCCCGGCGAGCGTGTGGACCAGGCACACCAGGGCCAGCGCGAGCAGACAGGCGCCCGGCAGGTCGAGCGCCACGCCGGTGCGCGGCCCGTCCGCGGGGATGCGTACGACGAGCGCCGGCACGCCGACCGCGACCGCGGGGGCCACGCCCAGGAAGAAGACCGACCGCCAGCCGAACTGCGCGGCGAGCGCCCCGCCCACGATCGGCCCGGCGGCCGCCGCCACCCCGATGGCGCTGGTGCGCAGCGCGATCGGCATCCCGAGCCGGTCGCGCGGATACGCGGCGCGCAGCATGCCGAGGGTGGCGGGCTGGAGCAGCGCGCCGAACACGCCCTGCGCGACCCGCAGTCCGATCACCCAGCCGATGCCGGGTGCCACCCCGATCCCCGCCGACGTGGCGGCGAAGCCGAGCGTGCCGACCGCGAACACCCGCCCGTGTCCGTACCGGTCGCCGAGCCGCCCGGCGAACACCAGCAGACTGGCGACGGCGATGAGATAGCCCGTACTGGTCCACTGGACCTGCACGAACGAGGCGTGCAGATCGCGCTGGAGGGCGGGCTGCACGACGGTCAGCACGGTGCCGTCGAGGGCGACGATCACGGCGCCGGTGATGCTGCCGACGAGGGTGATCCGCTGCCGGTGGCGCGTCTTCATGCCGTCCCCAGGTGCGCGTCCATCGCCACCCGCAGCAGCGGCTCGACGTCCTCGGAACCGGTCGCGAGCTGGAGGCTGCCCCATTGCCGCAGTTGCGCGATGCCGTGCAGATTGGCCCACAGCGCCCCCGCGACGAGGCCCGCGTCCGCGGCGGGACGTACGCGGCGGACCAGCTCCACCAGCGTCTCGAACAGCGGCAGACTGGTCTCCCGCAGCCCCAGCCGGTTGCTCTCCAGCAGGTCGTGACGGAACATCAGCTCGAACATGCCGCGGTTGGTCCGCGCGAACTCCAGGTAGACCCGCCCCAGCGCCATCAGCTGCTCCCGGGGCCCCTCGCGCCCGTCCCGGACCGCCGCCCCGGCCTCCCGGGCCAGCGCTTCGAAGCCGCGCCGCGCGATGGCCGACAACAGCGACAGATGCGTCGGGAAGTAGCGCCGGGGCGCCCCGTGGGAGACCCCGGCCTGCCGTGCGATCTCGCGCAGCGACAGGGCCGCCACGCCTTCCCGGTCCACCAATGCGACGCCCACGTCGACCAGTCGGGCCCGCAACCCCGTGTCCTCTTCGCTCATAGACAGTGTCTACCAGTCTGTGTAGACACTGTCTACTGTCAACCAAGGGTTGACACGCTTCGAGTGTCAACCCATAGTTGACGCATGACGAACCCGGACTCGACCCCGCAGCCCACCGGCATGACGAACTCCGTACGCCTCGACGACCTGATCGAGGCCATCAAGAAGACCCACACCGACGCCCTCGAACAGCTCACCGACGCCGTCCTGGCCGCCGACCACCTCGGGGACGTGGCCGACCACCTCATCGGCCACTTCGTCGACCAGGCCCGCCGCTCCGGCGCGTCCTGGACCGACATCGGCAAGAGCATGGGCGTGACACGGCAGGCGGCCCAGAAGCGCTTCGTCCCCAAGGGCTCCGCCGCCCAGGACCTCGACCCCAGCCAGGGCTTCGGCCGCTACACCCCGCGCGCCCGGAACGTCGTGGTCTCCTCCCAGAACGAGGCCCGCGCCGCCTCCAACGCCGAGATCCGCACCGAACACCTCGTCCTCGGCCTCCTGGCCGAACCCGAGGGGCTGGCCGCCAAGGCGATCGTCGCCCAGGACGTCCTCCTGGACACCGTCCGCCAGGCCGCCACCGCCGCCCTCCCGCCCGCCGCCGCCTCCATGCCCGCGCTGGTTCCCTTCGACGCGGGCGCCAAGAAGGTCCTCGAACTCACCTTCCGCGAGGCCCTGCGCCTGGGCCACAACTACGTGGGCACCGAGCACATCCTGCTCGCCCTCCTCGAGCACGAGGACGGCTCGGGCCTGTTCGCCGACCTCGGCATCGCCAAGGCCGGTGTCGAGGCGTCCGTCGCCCAGATGCTGGAGCAGATCCAGGTGGCCTTCCCCGAGGAGGACGCGTAACCCGCGGACGCGCCCTCGTGCGCCGCCCGCCGAACGAGTCACGCGGGCGGCGTGGGGTGGCTGGTACGCACAAACGCCCGAAGCGTCGGACTTATGATCCAACGCGTGGACATCCCCGACAGAATCATCGCCCTCCAGCAGGCCGCCGACGCCGAGCACGCCAAACTGGCCGGACTCGCCGACGCCGAACGCGAAGCCCAGTGGAAGCACTGGTACGAGGCCGCGGTCACCGTGCAGACCGCCGTCACCGACCACGCCCGGGAAGCCGGACTCAGCCGGTCCGAGCTGGAGTCCGCCGTGAAGAAGGCCGTACGACATCCGGCTCCGGCCGACGGCTGAGCCCATGCACCTGCCCCGGGGAGTGTGAGGTGCGCGACCCCGCCGTGTGTTCCCTCCCCCGGACCGGCTGAGCGACGATGAGGGTGGCGGCCCGGCCCCGCGGCCGGGCGCCGCATCCCGCGCCCGCTCCCCGGAAGGACGCCGTCCGCTGATGCGTCTCCTGCTCGTCCGCCATGGCCAGACCCCCTCCAACCTCGTCCACGCGCTGGACACCGAGATGCCGGGCGCGGAACTCACCCCGCTCGGGCAACAGCAGGCGGAGGGACTGGTGGAGCGCCTCGCGGACGAGCGCATCGACGCCCTGTACGCGTCCCCGCTCAGCCGCGCCCAGCAGACGGCGGCCCCCCTCGCCCGCGAGCGCGGCCTGGAGGTCGTCACCCGCGAGGGCATACGCGAGCTGCGCGCCGGTGATCTGGAGATGCGTGACGACAGCGAGTCCGTGCAGCTCTACCTCAAGACGGTGATGGCCTGGGCCGTCGGCCAGACCGACCTGCCGATGCCGGGAGGGCAGACCGGCGACGAGGCCCTGGGCCACTACGACCAGGTGATCGAGGAGATCGCCGCCTCGGGGGCGGAGCACGTCACCGTCATCAGCCACGGCGCCGCCATCCGCACCTGGACCGGTGCCCGCGCCCTCAACGTCGACGCCGCGTTCGCCGCCCGGCACCCCCTGGAGAACACCCAGGTCGTGACCCTGGACGGCGCCCCGCGCCGCGGCTGGACCGTCACCCACTGGGGCACCGAACCGCTCGTCTGACCGGCCCCGCCGGACCCGCCCGAGCGCTCGCCGTCGTTCCCGCCGCCGGACGCGATGCCTCCGACGACGCACACCGCGATGAGCGCCCCGATGGCGGTGAGCACCTTGTGCCGCGCGAACCAGCTCCGCCGCGGCTGCGGTGGGACGGCCTGCGGCATGGACTGCTGTGGTGCGGTGTGCATGGTGTCCCCCATATGTGTCGCTTGATGCGGGCGACGTCGGGAGGGGAACGTATCAATGGATAAGCGGACTTGATGCCCTCTAGAACGCCTTAAGGGTGGTTCGGCGAGGTTTTGCGGCAGGTCGACCACGTGAGATACAGGCGTCGGGGCGCGCGTCCGCGTACGGAGCGGCCTCGCGTACCTGCTCGAAGGGGCGGACCCCGCGGCGCCATCGGCAACCCGCACGTCCACGTCCACCCCGGGCCGCGTCGGGGGCCGCGCGCCCGGCGGACCCCTGCGATGACGTACGGGCCTATGCGCGCTGCTGGCGGCCATCCGGCTGATCAACCGTCAAGGCCGCGCGCGCGGCGGTGAGGATCTGCTCGGAAAGCGGGGAGCCCTTGGTGGCGCGGGCCAGGACGAGTGCGCCGAGCATCGTGCACAGCCGGGTGAGGCCGTCCTCGTCCTCGGTGGTGAGCCACTCGGCGAAGTCGCCCACGCCCTCGGTGTAGACGCGGCGGGCCTCGCGGTCTTCGGGTTCGCGCGCCATGTCGGTGGCGAGCGCGGCGGCGGGGCAACCGTCCGCCGCGCTGTCGCGGTGGTCGATGGAGAGGTAGGTGTCGATCAGGGCCTGCTGGGCGGCGTCGCGCTGCCCGGCGTACTGCTCGAGGCCATCGTTGCGCAGCCGGGTGAGCCCGTCGAAGGCGTGGGCGGTGGCTTCGTCGACGAGCGCCTCTTTGGAGGCGAACTGCTTGTAGAAGCCGCCGTGGGTCAGACCGGCCGCCTTCATGAGGTCCGCGACGCTGACGTGGGTGCCCTGCTCCCGGAACAGCCGGGAGGCGGTGTCCACGACCCGCCTGCGGTTCTCCTCCGCCTGCGCCTGCGATACGCGGCCCATCGGCCACCTCCCGATTGGATGTCGATTGACATCCATTCTACGGCGTGCTTTAGATTGTGAACATAATCTAAAATGAATCAACGCTGGGAGCAGTCATGGAACTGAAGAACGCGGTCGCGGTGGTCACCGGCGCCAACCGGGGGCTCGGGCGGCATCTGGCCGCTCAGCTCGTGGAGCGCGGGGCGAAGGTGTACGCGGCGGCCCGCCGCCCCGAGACGGTGGACCTGCCGGGCGTCACCCCGCTCCGGCTGGACGTGACAGACGGGGAGTCGATCCGGGCCGCGGCCCGCACCGCGTCCGACACGACGCTGCTGGTGAACAACGCGGGCATCTCCACCGCCACACCGCTCATCGCGGGCGGCCCGGACGCCGTGCGCCGGGAGATGGAGACGAACTTCTATGGTCCGCTCGCCGTGACGCGGGCCTTCACCCCCGTCATCGAGGGCAACGGCGGCGGCGCCGTACTCAACATCCTGTCCGTCCTGTCCTGGCTGCACCCCGCCCACGTCGGGTCCTACGCCGCGGCCAAGGCCGCGGCATGGGCGCTGACCGACGCGGCCCGGGAGGAACTGGCGCCCCGAGGCATCGCCGTCTCGGCGCTGCACGTCGGCTACATGGACACCGACATGGCCGCGGGCGTTCCCGCCGAGCAGAAGGCCGACCCCGCCGAGGTCGCCGCACAGGCCCTGTACGGCATCGAGGCGGGCCTGCCCGAGATCCTCGCCGACGAGGTCACCCGGCACGTGAAGCAGGGCCTGGCGGCCGAGACCCTCGGCTGACATCCGCGGCAGGGGTCGGCACCGTGCCACGAACCGAAGAAGGCCGCTGATCTGCTTTCGCAGATCAGCGGCCTTCTTCCAAGAGGGTGAGTAACGGGACTTGAACCCGCGACATCCTGGACCACAACCAGGTGCTCTACCAGCTGAGCTATACCCACCATGACCGGTGCTCTCCGCATCGGCCGAGAAAAACTATACAGGGTCGGCGGGGGTGCTCGCTCCCGGCTATTGCGCGTGCCGGGAGCGAGATCGTCACGCCTGCCGGGCGGGCAGGACGTGGCGGGCCGCGATGGTCTTCGCCGTGTCCGAGTCCGGACCGGGCTGGGGGACGAAGACGGCCTCCCGGTAGTAGCGCAGTTCGGCGATCGACTCGTGGATGTCGGCGAGTGCGCGGTGGTTGCCGTTCTTCTTCGGACTGTTGAAGTAGGCCCGCGGATACCAGCGGCGGGCCAGCTCCTTGATCGAGGAGACGTCGACGATCCGGTAGTGGAGGTACGCCTCGAGCGTCGGCATGTCCCGCAGGAGGAAGCCCCGGTCGGTGGAGACCGAGTTTCCGCACAGCGGGGCCTTGCCGGCGTCCGGGACGTGCTCGCGGATGTACGCCAGGACCTGGGCCTCGGCATCCGCGAGGGTGGTCCCGCCGTCCAGCACCGCGAGCAGTCCGGAGGCCGTGTGCATCTCCCGCACCACCTCGGGCATGGTGGTCAGCGCCTCGGCGGGTGGCCGGACAACGATGTCCACTCCGTCGCCCAGAATGTTCAGCTCGGAGTCCGTGACCAGCGCGGCCACCTCGATGAGCGCGTCGTCCGACAGCGAGAGCCCGGTCATCTCGCAGTCGATCCACACCATGCGATCGTTCATACGTCTCACCCTACGGGGCGTTCCCGCTGGCCGGGCAGGGTCGGACGGCCCGGGGCGCGACCCGTGGCCTGCTCGGGCAGGCGGGGGCGTACGCATCGGATTCCGGCTTGCCCGGTTCCGTACCGCCCGGTGGATGCGGCGAGTGCGGAGGGTGATGGTGGTGGCTCGTATGAGTGACCGGTCCGCCGGGTCGGCGCAGCGGCATGGCGTGCTCACCGGGGCGCTGTTCGAGCACCTCGGCACGGTCGCCGCCGAGCCGTTCGGCCCGCTCCAGCCGGTCCGGGCCGCGGTCCGGGGCGCCGCCCTGGGGCCTGCGGGCACGGTACGCGGCCCGGTAGGCGGCCGGGGAGGACCCCAGCTGCCGCCGGAAGTGCCCGCGCAGCGCGACCGGGGACCGGAAGCCGCAGCGCCCGGCGACCTCGTCGACCGAGTAGTCGGAGGTCTCCAGGAGCCGCTGGGCCTGGAGCACCCGCTGGGTGATCAGCCACTGGAGTGGAGCGCTCCCAGTGAGCGACCGGAACCGGCGGTCGAAGGTGCGGCGGCTCATATAGGCGCGGGCGGCCAGGGCCTCGACGTCGAACTGCTCGTGCAGATGCTCGAGCGCCCACGCCACGACCTCGGCGAGCGGATCCGCGCCGATCTCCTCTGGTAACGACCTGTCCAGGTAGCGCTCCTGCCCTCCACTGCGGCGCGGCGGCACGACGAGCCGGCGGGCCAGGGCCCCCGCGGCGTCCGCGCCGTGGTCGGTGCGCACGATGTGCAGGCACAGGTCGATCCCGGCGGCGGTGCCCGCCGAGGTCAGTACGTCGCCGTCGTCCACGAACAGCTCGCGCGGATCCACGTGGACGGATGGGTAGCGCTTGGCGAGCGTCGGTGCGTACATCCAGTGCGTGGTCGCCGGGCGGCCGTCGAGCAGCCCCGCGGCGGCCAGTACGAAGGCCCCGGTGCACAGGCCCACGATGCGCGCGCCCTCCTCGTGCGCGCGCCGCAGCGCGTCGAGCGCGGCGGCCGGTGGCGGCTGGGTGATCGACCGCCAGGCCGGTACGACGACGGTGCCGGCCCGGGACAGCGCCTCCAGGCCGTATGGTGCGGTCAGTTCCAGTCCGCCAGTCGTTCGCAGTGGCACATCTTCGCCCGCGCACACCAGCAATCGGTACCGAGGGACACCGGCGTCCTGCCGGTCGATACCGAAGACGGAGAGC
The DNA here is from genome assembly GCF_052851135.1 of Streptomyces sp. BRA346. Classification (NCBI taxonomy): domain Bacteria; kingdom Bacillati; phylum Actinomycetota; class Actinomycetes; order Kitasatosporales; family Streptomycetaceae; genus Streptomyces; species Streptomyces sp. BRA346. The sequence continues at coordinate 75,791 of NZ_JAIWIH010000010.1, forward strand.
GGGATGGAGCTTTCGAAGATCGGTCCGCCGCTGAACAGCAGCACCGCGACGATTTCTCGTCGTCGGCGTCCGGAGAGCTTGCGCGAGGTCTCCGGTACGGTCGTGGAGTCCTGGCTCATGGCTCTAAGCCCCCCTCGGTGGTCGCGTCCTCTCGGTCCTGCACGTTTCCCCTCGGTCCTGAACGGTTCCCCCGCCGGTCATGGCCAAGATCGAATCTACTGTGTCGCGTGTGGTCGCCGTGACCAGTTCACCACCCGCCACTATGTCGACATGACAACTTGGCGCGAAGCATTCGATCACGAAGCGTTGCACTCGTAGCCCTCGCTGTGAAGTGGGCCTCCTGCTGACGCCCACTTCCCGTAGGGGGTACGGGTGGCTCGTACCCCTTTCCACGCTGGCCGGAAGGGGGTTGAGCATGGCGTTTGCCAAGGGAAGAACTGGGATGCGAAGTTGGCCGAAAACCAGCGGGCGCAGACGTGCGGACGGGTCCTTCGACCGGCGTACGACCGGCTCATGCTGCGTCGCGGTCGGATGTACGGAGTACGACGTGGCGCGCTTCCGGAGCCGTCCCGGAGCCATCCCGGCCCCGGCCCCGCGAACGGCCCGGGGGCTGACGTCGGCCCGGGGTCCGGCGTCAGGTCCGGCGGCCGCCCCGGTGCGTCCCGATCCCGGTGCGACTGTGCCGCCCGCGGTGCGGGCTCACCGCGCCGGAGCCCAGCCGGGCGGCCGCGCGTTCGTAGTAGCGCAGGAGGCAGCGGCTGGCGGCGGTCACGGCGGCGAGGCCCACGGCGGCGCCCACCGCGCCGCTCAGGGGTGATCCACAGAGGAGGAGGACGGCGGGGACCACGGCGCAGCCGAAGGCCGACCAGCGGATGACCTCGTTCACCGGGTCGCCGCCGGGGACGCTGCCGGGGCCACTGGCACGGGTGCCGCCTCGGGTGTCGCCTCGGGTGCTCCCGAGAGGGCCGCCGGGGATGCCGCCGGGCGGGGTGCCGGGGGTGCCGCCGGGGGCGTCGTACTCACGGATGCCTGGCACGGTGGCGGCTCCTCTCGCATGGTGGACTACAGGGGTGGACGGACGGTGGACAGATGAGGGGAAGGTGGGTCGGCGCATGGTGGAAGGGCGGTGGAACGGGGCTCCGGTGCGGGTCGGCCCGGGCGTCCGGGGCGGTCCGTGGGGAGGTCGTAGCGGTGGCCGGTGCGGGCCGTCCGGGCCCGTTCCGTACGGAGGCGATCGCTCCGCGGGTACTACAACGTCCGGCCTGCCCACAGGTCACTGCGGGGCGACCGCACGGCGTACGCGAGGGGTCGGTGAGGTCCGAGTCGGGACCACTTGGGGCATTGCGTTACGGGCCGCCCTCCGGCATGCTCCGGGGAACGCTTCGGCCGCTCCGCTGCCGGGGCATCCCCTGGGCAGGTGAGGAATGGCGCCGTACCCTGGGGGGTAAGGGCTTGGAAAGATGAATCCCGGACGGATTTTCTTCGTTCGATACTCGTCTCGAGCTCTAGCGGAGCTCTAGTCCCCCGCCAACCTCAACCTGAGTCCCCGCCGTATCCCTCCGCACGAGGACACCCTTCGCCGAGACACCGATGGCCGGTCACGAAATCCCCGAACCCGCGGACCGCAAGCGGGTCGCCGATCACCTGGCGCACCCCCAAGCGGCGGAAGAAACACGTCATTCCTGCGATCCAGCCTTCCAGCACGGCGTCGTGGTCGGATTCGACGGTTCCACATCGAGCGAGCGCGCCCTCGCGTACGCCATCGGCATGGCCCGGCGCTCCGGCTCAGGTCTGATCATCGTCCATGTGGCCAACCGGCTGCCGACGACCGTATGGGCGGGCTGCGAGCCGCCCGTCTTCGTCGACGTTCCCGATCACCGCACCGAGGTGCTGGGCCTTGAGCTGGCCTGTGCCGATCACCTCACCGAGGTGCCGTGGATCCTCGTCGAACGGGGCGGCGACATCTGCCACGAGCTGGAGGAGGTCGGCCGGGAGTACGCGGCCGACGCGATCGTGGTGGGCTCCACGCACGGCCTGGTGGGGCGGATCTTCGGCTCGGTCGCGGGGCGGCTCGCGCGCCGCGCGCAGCGGCCGGTCGTCGTCATCCCCTGAGCCTCTGAGCGGCGTCCCTCTGAGCGTCATCGCCTGAGCCCGGCACGGGTCTTGGGCCCGTCCCGGCCCATGCCCGGCCGCTGGCCGTGATCTTTTCTCCAGCCGTCCCGCGCCGAAACCTCCGGGCGCGCCCCGCGCCGGGCGGCCGTTCAGAACTGGACAGCCTCAAGTCCCTTTCCTCGTAGCCGAGATGGCCCCAAGACCGTCTTGACACCCGCAGAAACTACCCGCGCGTAGAGGTGGATTGGGCACGTGTGCGGGGCATAAACCGGTCGGCGTGGCGCCGGGCGGGAAGTGACGGTTCCCGCGCGGTGGCCAGCGCCGGCGTATAGGGCGACGCCGGCCCAGGGGCGGCCCCCGCGTGCGTGGTGGCACACGCGGGGGACCGCCGATCCTGGGGCGTTCCACCCGAGGCGTTCCGGCCGCGGATCGGCCGGAGGCGCCGGATCGGCCGGAGGCGCCGGATCGGCCGGAAGTGCCGGATCGGCCGGAAGTGCCGAATCAGCCGGAGGTGCCGGAGGTCACTCCACGGTCACCGACTTCGCCAGGTTGCGCGGCTTGTCGATGTCCCGGCCGAGCGCCAGCGCGGTGTGGTAGGCCAGCAGTTGCAGCGGGATGCCCATCAGGATCGGGTCCAGCTCGACCTCGTTGCGGGGTACCACGATCGTGTGGTCCGCCTTCTCCTGCTCCTGGTGCGCGACGGCGAGGATCCGGCCGCTGCGGGCCTTGATCTCCTCCAGGGTCGCGCGGTTCTTCTCCAGCAGGTCGTCGTCCGGGAGGACCGCGACGGTCGGCACCTCGGGCTCGATGAGCGCGAGCGGGCCGTGCTTCAGCTCGGAGGCCGGGTACGCCTCGGCGTGGACGTAGGAGACCTCCTTCAGCTTCAGGGACGCCTCGCGCGCCACCGGGTAGCCGCGCACCCGCCCGACGAACATCATGCTCTTTGCATTCGCGTATTCGGCGGCGAGCTTCTTGATCTCCTCCTCGCCGCGCAGCACCTCGGAGATCTGCTCGGGCAGCTTCCGCAACCCCGCGATGATCCGCTTGCCGTCGGCGACCGACAGGTCGCGGATCCGGCCGAGGTGGAGGGCGAGCAGCGCGAAGGCGACGGCGGTGTTGGTGAAGCACTTGGTGGAGACGACGCACACCTCAGGGCCCGCGTGGACGTACACGCCGCCGTCCGTCTCGCGGGCGATCGCGCTGCCCACGACGTTGACGACGCCCAGCACCCGCGCGCCCTTGCGCTTCAGCTCCTGGACGGCGGCCAGCGTGTCGTAGGTCTCGCCGGACTGGCTGACCGCGATGTAGAGGGTGTCCGGGTCCACGACCGGGTTGCGGTAGCGGAACTCGCTCGCGGGCTCGGCGTCCGCGGGGATCCGGGCCAGCTCCTCGATGAGCTGCGCGCCGATCAGGCCCGTGTGGTACGCCGAACCGCAGCCGAGGATCTTGACCCGGCGGACGCCGCGCGCCTCGCGCGCGTCCAGGTTCAGCCCGCCCAGCCGGACGGTGGAGAAACGGTCGTCGATCCGGCCGCGCAGCACCCGGTCCACGGCGTCGACCTGCTCGTGGATCTCCTTGTGCATGTACGTGTCGTGGCCGCCCATGTCGTACGACTCGGCCTCCCACTCCACCGTCGTCGGCGCGGGGGCGGTGCGGCTGCCCTCGGTGGTGTAGGTGCGGTAGTCGTCGGCCTTGATGGTGGCCATCTCGCCGTCGTCCAGGGTGATCACCTGGCGGGTGTGGCTGACCAGCGCGGCGACGTCCGAGGCGACGAACATCTCCTTCTCGCCGATGCCGAGCACCACGGGGGAGCCGTTGCGGGCGACGACGATGCGGTCCGGGAAGTCCGCGTGCAGCACGGCGATGCCGTACGTGCCCTCGACCAGGGCGAGCGCGTGGCGGACCTTCTCCTCCAGGGTGGCGGCCTGCGAGCGGCCGATGAGGTGGGCGAGGACCTCGGAGTCGGTGTCGGAGATCAGCTCCACGCCGTCGGCGGTGAGCTTGGCGCGCAGGTCGGAGGCGTTGTCGATGATGCCGTTGTGGACGATCGCGACCTTGCCGTCCGCGTCCAGGTGCGGATGGGCGTTGATGTCATTGGGCGCGCCGTGGGTGGCCCAGCGGGTGTGCGCGATGCCCGCGGTGCCCGCGAAGCGCTTGGGCAGCTTGGCCTCGAGGTCGCGGACCCGGCCCTTGGCCTTGGCGGTCTTCAGCCCGGCGGCGGACTGCCCGTTCTGTGTGCCCTTGCCCGGCTTGGCCTGGACGGCGATGCCCGCGGAGTCATAGCCGCGGTACTCCAGCCGCTGGAGCCCCTCCAGCAGCAGCGGTGCCACGTCGCGTTTCCCGATGTATCCGACGATTCCGCACATGGTGTTCAGGCCCTCCCGATTGAATCGATCATGAATGCTCGCGTGCGGCGGTCCTGCGCCGCGGGGCGTCGGCCGTATCGGCCGTGGACGTCGGCCGTGTCAGCCGTAGACGATGCGGCGCAGCTGGCGCAGCGAGAGTTCGGGCGGTGCCACCGCGCGGTACGGCAGCTCGGCCGTGATCCGCTCGAAGATGTCCGCGTTGGTCAGTCCGCCGGACTGTAGTTCGCGGTGGCGTCGCCGGACGAACTCCTCGGTCGTCTCGTCGAAGTACGCCAGTACGTCCAGCACCACCCGGGCCGCCTCGCCGCGACCGAGCGGCGTGCTGCGGACCAGGTGGTCGATGAGGTCATCGTGGGACAAACGGCGATCGAGCATCCGTTGATACTGCGGTTCATCGGGGTGATTCGCAAGAATCCTGCCCGATATCGGGCAGGCTCCGGTCTCAATGGCGAGAAAAGCGGCGGAGGACGGCCTGTTTGGCGGTGGTGAACTCCTCCTCGGTGAGGACCCCGCTCCGGTGAAGATCGCCGAGTTCGCGCAGACGTCGCAGCAGGGCGTCGTGATCCGCGTCACCGCCGTCGCCCTCCGTCCCGGTGCGTATCGCGGGAGCCGTGTCCGGGGCCGGGGTCGCGTCGGCGGGCTCCGGCGGGGCGAACGGATGCGGCAGCCGGGCCGTGACGGCGGCCGCGACCAGCGCCATCAGCGGGTCCTTCCGGAAGCCGTACAGGACGACGGCGTGCGGGTCGTACTTGGGCGCGGCCGTCGCCGTCGCCTTGGCCACGGTGAAGCGGAGGTAGCCGTTCTCCAGTCCGGCGGCGGGGAACCACTCCACCGCCGTCAGGTCCTCCAGCGGGATGGTGCGGGGGCCGCCCGACTTCTTCGACTCCTCCGTCTTCCAGTTCCATTCCAGCCGGATCCGCTCACCGTCGAAGGACGCGGTGGCGTCACCCGCCGTCGCCGACAGCGGCACCGGCGGACCGGGCAGCAGATAGCGGTCGGACGGGCCGGACGGCACCTGGTCGAGCAGCAGGGCCTGCCGGACCTCGTCGACCAGGTACTCGGCGACGCCGGTGCGGTCCGCCTCGACCGACAGCTGATACGGATCGGCCGCGTCCGGCAGCTTGCCGCCCGTGGCCTGCGCCAACGGATCGGCACCCGGACGTAACCGCAGCCGCAACCGGCCGGACTTGCGCCCCGGTTCGTACGCGGCGCCCGCCAGCGCCTCCAGGGGCACGGTCAGTTCGCCGAGCGCCTGCCGCACCAGGTGCACGCTCTTGTCCCGCCCGGGGACGATCCGTACCGACTCACCGTCAAAGGTCCAGGCGCCATCGCGCTGGGTGATTTCCGCCATGGGGTGGATTCTGACAGCCACACCGCGACACATTGGTCTACACCTTGACCCCAACTGGGCGCCGCGGTACGCAAGATGTCGCGGTAACCGCGATGCGACGCTTCGTTGAAGGGAACCCCTGTGAGACGACGCCGTGCTCGACTGCTGTGCTCCCTCCTGCTGACCGTGGCGGCGGGGGCGGGAACCGCCGCCACGGCCTCGCCGCCCTCCGCCGCCGCCTCCGGGGCCGGCGCCGCCGCGGCCGCGCCGGTGCCGCTGGACCGGGTCGTGCCCGCGCCCGCCTCCGTACGGCCCGGCAAGAGCCCGTACACGATCCGCCCGACGACCCCGATCCGGGTGGAGCCCGGCTCCCGCGCCGCGCGCAGCGCGGGCGACTATCTGGCGGGCGTGCTACGCCCCGCCACCGGCTACCGGCTGCCCGTCACCGCGCGCGGCGGCGGGGACGGTATCCGGCTGCGGATCGTGCGGGACGCCAAACGGCCGGGCGTGAAGGGGACCGGCGCGAAGGGGCTCGGCGCGGAGGGCTACCGGCTGGTGGTGACCCGGCGCGCCGTCACCATCAGCGCCCGCACCTCCGCCGGGCTCTTCCACGGCATCCAGACGCTGCGGCAGCTGCTGCCCGCGTCCGTCGAACGCGCCACCCGGCAGCCCGGCCCCTGGCGGATCTCCGGCGGCACCATCACCGATGTGCCGCGCTACGCCTGGCGGGGCGCGATGCTCGACGTCTCCCGGCACTTCTTCACCGTCGACCAGGTCAAGGCGTACGTCGACCAGCTCGCCCTCTACAAGATCAACAAACTGCATCTCCACCTCTCCGACGACCAGGGCTGGCGGATCGCCATCGACTCCTGGCCCCGGCTGGCGACGTACGGCGGCTCCACCCAGGTCGGCGGCGGGCGCGGCGGCTTCTACACCAAGGCCGACTACCGGGAGATCGTGCGGTACGCGGCGCAACGCCACCTCACCGTCGTCCCCGAGATCGACATGCCCGGCCACACCAACGCGGCCCTCGCCTCCTACGCCGACCTCAACTGCGACGGCGTCGCCCCGCCCCTCTACACCGGCACCGAGGTCGGCTTCAGCTCGCTGTGCGTGCCCAAGGAGGTGACGTACGACTTCGTGGACGACGTCATCCGCGAGATCGCCGCCCTCACCCCCGGCCGCTACCTCCACATCGGCGGCGACGAGGCGCACTCCACCAGCCACGACGACTACGTGGCCTTCATGGACCGGGTCCAGCCGGTCGTCGCCAAGTACGGCAAGACCGTGGTCGGCTGGCACCAGCTGACCGGCGCGCGCCCCGCGAAGGGCGCGATCGCCCAGTACTGGGGGACCGACGGCAGCGAGAAGGAGGTCGCCGACGCCGCCAAGAACGGCACCCGCCTCGTCCTCTCGCCCGCCAACCGCGCCTACCTGGACATGAAGTACGACCCGAGCACCCCGCTGGGGCTCAGCTGGGCCGGATACGTCGAGGCGAAGCAGTCCTACGACTGGGACCCGGGCAGCTACATCGCCGGCGCCCCGCCGTCCTCGGTCCTCGGCGTGGAGGCCCCGCTGTGGTCGGAGACCCTCTCCACCAGTGCCCACATCGCCTACATGGCCTTCCCCCGCCTCCCCGGCATCGCCGAACTGGGCTGGTCGCCCCGGTCCACGCACGACTGGGACGACTACCGGGTGCGCCTCGCCGCCCAGGCGCCCCGCTGGGACGCCCTGGGCATCGACTACCACCGCTCCCCGCAGATCCCCTGGCCCACCGAGTGATCAGTTGCTGGTGATGGAGGGAATCGCCGTCGGCGCGCGGACCGGATCGAACCGGAAGATCTGGCCCGTGTCGCCGTCGGCGCAGGGCAGTTGGAGCACCGGAATCCTTTCCCGGGTCGAACCGCCGGGCACCGAGACGCACTGGCCCGAGTGCACCGGCTTGATCCGGTAGCCGCGCACCGGCTGGGTGACCCGCTGGATCCGGAACCGCTCGGCCATGCCCCGGTGATCGCAGTAGTCGTCCATCATCTGCGTGCCCCCCTTGGTGCTGCCCTGGCCCACGCCGAGACATCCGTAGCCCATGACGGGGTGGAGGGACCGGAGCCGGACGGTGTCGTCGCCCGACTTCTCCAGGGCGTACGCCGGGATGCTGTGACGGCAGTCGGCCTGGAAGATGTAGCCCCCGTCCTTGCTCTCCAGTTCGGAGAGGCACAACGAGGAGACGACGGAGCGGAGGCGATAGGTGCCCGGCGAGGGCGTGGTCGGAGGGGATGGAGCGGACGGTGTGGCGGACGTGGCCTTGCCGGTGTCCCGGGTCTTCGGCGCCTCGTCGTCGTTCGTCATCGCCACCGCGAGCGAGCCCGCGCCGACGAGCAGCACCGCCAATGCCGCGCCGATCAGCCGCCCACGCGGCACGCCCCGGCGGCTCTCCGGCGATGCGGCCGCCGGGGCGACGACATTCTCCGCGCGAACATTTGTACGGCCCGCGGCAATGTCGTGATAAACCTCCAGCCATTCGCCGGTGCGATCTCCCTCTCCGCAGGCGCGGAGAAAAGCCAACAGTGTTTCGGTACGCGGTAAGGCGTCCTGGCGTAACGCATCGGACAAGGTGCTGCGTGCCAGGACATCGCCGTTCTCGGCGGCACGCTCCTCCAGCTGCCGATAGGTCAGCCCCGATCTTTCCCGGAGCTCCCGCAGCAGCGCGACGAATTCAGCGGCATTCCGCGCGGAGCGCGGCCCCCGTTCCCCCTGACTCCCCATGCTGCGCCATGCTGACGGACGCGGTGCGGGGTGACAATGGGCTTTCTCGCCTTTTCGGGCCGGACGGCCCGGGGCCCGGGGAGGCTCAGCTCGCGAAGCCCAGTTCCCGTGCGATCAGCATCCGCTGCACCTCACTCGTCCCCTCCCCGATTTCCAGGATCTTGGAATCCCGCCACATCCGGGCCACCGGATACTCGTTCATGAAGCCGTATCCGCCGTGGATCTGAGTCGCTTCGCGGGCATTGGTGACCGCGACCTCCGATGAGTACAGCTTCGCGATCGACGCCTCTTTCTTGAACGGCTCGCCCAGCACCAGGCGGGAGGCCGCGTCGCGCCAGGCGACGCGGGCCATGTGGGCGCGGGTCTCCATATCGGCGATCTTGAATTGGATGGCCTGGTTGGCGCCGATCGGGCGGCCGAAGGCCTCGCGGGTCCTGGCGTACGACACCGACTCGTCCACACAGCCCTGGGCGAGCCCGGTGGCCAGGGCGGAGATGGCGATGCGGCCCTCGTCGAGGATGCGGAGGAACTGGGCGTAGCCACGGCCCAGGTCGCCCAGGAGGTTGGCGGCCGGGACGCGGCAGTCGGCGAAGGACAGCTCGCGGGTGTCCGAGGCGTTCCAGCCGACCTTGGAGTAGGGGGCCGCGACGCTGAGACCGGGGGTGCCGGACGGCACGATGATCGAGGAGATCTTGGGTCGGCCGTCCTCGGTGCGGTCGGTGACCGCGGTGACGGTGACCAGGGCGGTGATGTCCGTGCCCGAGTTGGTGATGAAGCACTTGGTGCCGTTGATCACCCACTCGTCGGTGGTCTCGTCCAGCCGGGCCGTGGTGCGGGTGGCGCCCGCGTCGGAGCCGCCGCCCGGCTCGGTCAGGCCGAAGGCGCCCAGGGTCTCCCCGGAGCACAGCCCGGGCAGCCACTGGCGCTTCTGCTCCTCCGTCCCGTAGAGGAAGATCGGCATCGCACCGAGCGAGACCCCGGCCTCCAGGGTGATCGCGACGGAGGAGTCGACCCTGGCCAGCTCCTCCAGGGCCAGGCACAGCGCGAAGTAGTCGCCGCCCATCCCGCCGTACTCCTCGGGGAAGGGCAGGCCGAACAGCCCCATCCGGCCCATCTCGCGGATGATCTCGTAAGGGAACTCATGGTGCTCCCAGTACTCCCCGATCTTCGGGGCCACCACATCGTGCGCGAACGCCTCGACGGTGCGGCGCAGTTCCTCGTGCTCGGGGGAGAGACGATGGTCGATCGCCATGACTCACATCTCCTTCTGGGAGAGGGCGCGGACGGTGCGGGACGGGCTGGGTCGGCCCAGGTGCCGGGCCATCCACACGCTGGTGGCGGTGAGACGGCGGATGTCGACCCCGGTCTCGACGCCGAGGCCGTCGAGCATCCAGACCAGGTCCTCGGTGGCGAGGTTGCCGGTGGCGCTCTTCGCGTACGGACACCCGCCCAGGCCGCCCGCGGAGGCGTCGACGGTGGTCACGCCGTACTGGAGGGCGGCGAGGGTGTTGGCGAGGGCCTGGCCGTAGGTGTCGTGGAAGTGGACGGCCAGCCGGTCGGCGGGAATGCCCGCCTCGCCCAGCGTGGCCAGCAGCTCCTGCACATGGCCGGGGGTGGCCACCCCGATGGTGTCGCCGAGGCTCACCTCGTCGCATCCCATGTCGATCAGGCGGCGGCTGACCGAGACGGTCTGCGAGATCGGGACCGGGCCCTCCCAAGGGTCGCCGAAGCACATCGACAGATAGCCGCGCACGGTCACGCCCGCCTCGCGCGCCGCGGTGACGACCGGCTCGAACATGGCGAGCGCCTCGTCCACCGTCCGGTTGAGGTTGGCCTTGGCGAACGCCTCGGTCGCGCTGCCGAAGACGGCGATCTCGCGCGCGCCCAGCGCGAGCGCGCGGTCCAGACCGCGCTGGTTGGGCACCAGCACCGGGAGCCGGGCGCGCACATCGTCGATCAGCGGCATCAGCTGCTCGGCGTCGGCCAGCTGCGGCACCCACTCCGGGCGGACGAAGCTGGTGGCCTCGATGGTGGCCAGCCCCGCGTCGGCCAGCCGCCGGATGAACTCGGCCTTCAGCGCAACCGGCACGAGGGCCTTCTCGTTTTGCAGCCCGTCCCGCGGCCCCACCTCGTGGATGCGCACCCGGGCGGGCAGCCCCGGGGCCGGGACGGTCATGGGGAGGGTCATCACGCACGCTCCTCGGTCTCGCGCGGGGCGACGACCGCCAGCAGCTGGTCCATGGCGACCGTGCTGCCGGGGGTCACCTCCAGTTCGGTGACGGTCCCGTCGTGCGGGGCGGAGATGAGGTGCTCCATCTTCATCGCCTCGACCACCAGCAGGCCCTGGCCCGCGGTGACCTCGTCCCCGACGGCCGCCTTCACGACGGTGACGGTGCCGGGCATGGGGGCCGTCAGCTCCCCGGCGTGCGCGGCGGCGGCCCCGCCGCGCAGCGTCTCCTCAATGGGGTCATGCCCCACCACCCGCCAGGCATCCCCGCTCCGCCCCAGCCAGTGGCTCGCGCCGTCGGCGACATGCCGGAAGCGGTGGGTGACCCCGTCGAGGTCCAGCAGCACGGTGTGGTTGTCCACCTGGATGAGCCGCGCCGCCGTGTCCGCGGCCGCGCCGTCACTGCCGGAGCCGTCCGCGCGCTCGATGAGCACCCGCGCGTCCCGGGCCCGGCCGCGCACGCGGACCGGCACCGGGGCGTGGCCCGCGACGCGGAGGCGGTGGATCGTCCAGGCGGGCTCGCCGCCGATCCGCCACCCGGTGGGCACGGAGAACGGATCGACCCAGACATCCGCACCGGAGCCGCTGCCTCCCGCGCCATCGCCCCGCGGGGCGGGCGGCTCCAGCGCCGCCTGGCGCAGCAGCGCCGCCGCCGCGTAGACCTCGTCGGGGACCGTGGACGGGAGGAGCGAGGCCGCCACGCGGTCGACCAGACCGGTGTCCAGATCGCCCGAGGCGACCTCCGGGTGGGCGGCCAGTCGGCGCAGGAAGCCCGTGTTGGTGTCCACGCCGAGGACGGTCAGGGAGCCCAGGGCCGCCCGCAGCCGGCGCAGCGCCGTGGGGCGGTCCGGGCCGTGGGCGATGACCTTGGCGAGCATCGGGTCGTACACCGTGCCGACCTCCGCGCCCGCGCTCAGCCCGGAGTCGACGCGCACCCCCTCGCCCGCGGGCTCGTCCAGGGCGAGCACCGGTCCGGCCGACGGGAGGAAGTCCACCCGGCCGTCGCCCGCCACGCGGGCGGTCTCGGCGCAGATACGGGCCTCCACCGCATGGCCGCCGAAGGTGATGGCGTCCTGCCCGCAGGGCAGTGGTTCGCCCGCGGCGACCCGCAGCTGCCACTCCACCAGATCGAGCCCGCCACTTCCCTGGATGGACACCGCCAGCTCGGTGACGGGGTGCTCGACCTGGAGGCGGGTGTTCATCTCCATGAAGCAGTACGCGGACGGGTCGGCGCCCGGCACGATGAACTCCACCGTGCCCGCGCCCACGTAGCCGCACGACCGCGCCGCCTGCACCGCGGCCTCGCCCATCAGCGCCCGGGTGGCCTCGTCCAGCAGCGGGCTGGGCGCCTCCTCGATGATCTTCTGATGGCGGCGCTGGAGCGAGCACTCGCGCTCGCCGAGGTGGATCACCTGGCCGTGGACGTCCGCCAGCACCTGGATCTCGATATGGCGCGGCCGGTCGATCCAGCGCTCGACGAGCAGCGTGTCATCGCCGAACGCGCCGCGCGCCTCGCGCCGGGCGGCCGCGATCTCGTCGGCGAGCAGCGCCTCGTCCCGCACCAGTCGCATGCCCTTGCCGCCGCCGCCCGCGGACGGCTTGAGCAGCACGGGGGTGCCGATCTTCCGGGCGGCGTCGATGAGCTGGGCATCCGTGAGTCCGCTGCCGGAGGAGCCCGGCACCACGGGCACCCCGGCCGCGCGCACGGTCTCCTTGGCGCGGATCTTGTCTCCCATCAGCTCGATGGCACCGGCGGGCGGGCCGATGAAGGCGAGCCCGGCGTCGGAACAGGCGCGGGCGAACGCCGCGTTCTCCGCGAGGAATCCGTAGCCCGGGTGGACGGCCTGGGCGCCGGTGCGGGCGGCCGCGTCCAGTAGCCGCTCGATCGACAGATAGCTCTCGGCGGCGGCCGCCGGGCCGATCCGCACGGCCGTGTCCGCCTCCCGGACGTGGCGGGCGTCCGCGTCGGCGTCGCTGTACACGGCGACCGAGCGGACGCCGAGCCGCCGCAGGGTGCGGATGACGCGGACCGCGATCTCCCCGCGGTTGGCCACCAGGACCGTGTCGAACATCGCATGCGCCGCACTCATCGGGTGCATCCCCTCACATCCGGAAGACGCCGTAGCCGGGCGCCGCGGGTTCCTTGGGCGCCCGGTCGGGCAGCGGGGCGCTCGCGCACGCGGTGAGGGCGAGGCCGAGCACCATACGGGTCTCGAGCGGGTCGATCACCCCGTCGTCCCACAGCCGCGCCGTGGCGTAGTACGCGCTGCCCTGGGTCTCGTACTGCTCGCGGACCGGCGCCCGGAACGCCTCCTCGTCCTCCGTGCTCCACTTCTCGCCGCGCGCCTCCAGCTGGTCGCGCTTGACGGTCGCGAGGACGGAGGCGGCCTGCTCGCCGCCCATCACCGAGATCTTGGCGTTGGGCCACATCCACAGGAAGCGCGGCGAATACGCCCGGCCGCACATGGAGTAGTTGCCCGCGCCGTAGGAGCCGCCGATGACGACCGTCAGCTTGGGGACGCGGGTGCAGGCGACGGCGGTGACCATCTTGGCTCCGTGCTTGGCGATGCCGCCCGCCTCATAGCTGCGGCCGACCATGAAGCCCGAGATGTTCTGGAGGAAGATCAGCGGGATGCCGCGCTGATCGCACAGCTCGATGAAGTGGGCGCCCTTCTGGGCCGATTCGGAGAACAGGATGCCGTTGTTGGCGACGATGCCCACCGGGTGGCCCATGATCCGGGCGAATCCGGTGACCAGCGTCGTCCCGAACTCGGCCTTGAACTCGGCGAACCGCGAGCCGTCCACCACCCGGGCGATCACCTCGCGCACGTCGTACGGCGTGCGCGAGTCGACCGGGACCGCCCCGTACATCCCCGCGGGGTCGACCGCGGGCTCCTCGGAGGGCGTGAGCGGCCAGGGCGGGGCGCCCTGCTGGGTGGGGGAGGGCGGCAGGGTGGAGACGATCGTACGGACGATGCGCAGCGCGTGGGCGTCGTCCTCCGCGAGGTGGTCGGTGACGCCCGAGACCCGGGAGTGGACCTCGCCGCCGCCCAGCTCCTCCGCGGTGACGACCTCGCCGGTGGCCGCCTTCACCAGCGGCGGCCCGCCCAGGAAGATCGTGCCCTGGCCGCGCACGATGACGGCCTCGTCGCTCATCGCCGGGACATAGGCCCCGCCCGCCGTGCAGGAGCCGAGCACCGCCGCGACCTGCGGGATCCCGGCGCCGGACATCCGCGCCTGGTGGTAGAAGATCCGCCCGAAGTGGTCGCGGTCCGGGAAGACCTCGTCCTGCATGGGGAGGAAGGCGCCGCCGGAGTCGACCAGATAGACGCACGGCAGCCGGTTCTCCAGCGCGACCTCCTGGGCGCGCAGATGCTTCTTCACCGTCATCGGGTAGTACGTGCCGCCCTTGACCGTGGCGTCATTGGCGATGACGACCACCTCACGGCCCGCGACCCGCCCGATCCCGGCGATCACCCCAGCCGCCGGGGCCTGGCCCTCGTACAGCCCGTCGGCGGCGAGCGGCGCCAGCTCCAGGAACGGCGAGCCCGGGTCCAGCAGGGTGTCCACCCGGTCGCGCGGCAGCAGCTTGCCGCGCGCGGTGTGCCGCGCCCGCGCCTTCTCGCCGCCGCCCAGCCGGGCCGCGGCGAGCTTCTCGCGAAGCCGCGCGGCCAGCTCGCGGTGCGCGGCCTCGTTGGCCTGCCAGGCGTCGGACCCCGGGTCGGCGCCGCTTCGCAGCACCGGTGCCTGCTCCATCGCTACGGGCCCCCTCGCCTCGCCGTCGTGGTTAGTGGTCGTTAACTCGACACCCACCAGGTTAACGACCACTAACCGCGCTGTCTAGAATTGCTTCCATGAGCACGCAAGCCCCTGCACCGACCCGCCGCGAACAGATCCTCAAGGAGGCGGCCCGGCTGTTCGCCGAGCGCGGTTTCCACGGCGTCGGCGTCGACGAGATAGGCGCGGCGGTCGGCATCAGCGGCCCCGGCCTCTACCGGCACTTCGCCGGGAAGGAGGCGATGCTGGCCGAGCTGCTGGTCGGCATCAGCGGCCGGCTGCTGACGGGCGGCAAGCGGCGCACCGCGGAGGCGACGGAGGCCGGGGACGCCCCGGCGGCGCTGCTGGACTCGCTCATCGAGGGCCACATCGACTTCGCCCTGGACGACCGCCCGCTGATCATCCTTCACGACCGTGAGCTGGACCGGCTCCGGGACACCGACCGCAAGCTGGTGCGCTCGCTCCAGCGGCAGTACGTGGAGCTGTGGGTCGAGGTCGTGCGGCAGGTCTATCCGGGGCTCGCCGAGGCCGACGCCCGGGCCTGCGTCCACGCCGTGTTCGGGCTGCTCAACTCCACTCCGCACCTGGGCCGCCCCGGCGCCCTCCCCGGCCGCGAGGCCACCGCCGCCCTGCTGCACCGCCTGGCCCTGGGCGCGTTCGGCGCGGCCCGTGATGCGGACGGCGTCCGCGAGTGAGCCGAAGGGGTGCGCCGGTGTCGAAAGGGAGAGCGCGCAGGCCGCGAGGCACGAGTGGCCGAGCACGGTCGACCGTCGGCGCCGGCCGAGGCACCCCGGAGGCGAACCGCGCCTTCAAAGGCTGGACACGCTCGCTAACCGGGCGGTAACTTCGGCTGAGCAAGCGCTTAGCCAGAGGGAGGCCGCAGAGATGCGTCGCACGGTGTTCAACGAGGACCACGAGGCATTCCGGGAGACCATCCGCGACTTCATCGCCGCCGAGGTCGTCCCGTACTACGAGGAGTGGCGGGAGGCCGGTCAGGCTCCGCGCGACTTCTACAAGAAGCTCGGCGAGCTGGGCATCTTCGGCATCGAGGTCCCCGAGGAGTACGGCGGCGCGGGCGAGACCAGCTTCAAGTTCAACGCGGTCATCACCGAGGAGTGCGCCCGCGCCGGGGTGAGCTTCGGCGGCAGCAGCGTCCACACCGCGCTCTGCCTCCCGTACATCCTCAAGTACGCCAACGAGGAGCAGAAGCAGCGCTGGCTGCCCTCGTTCGTCTCGGGCGACCTGATGACCGCCATCGCCATGACCGAGCCGGGCACCGGCTCGGACCTGGCGGGCATGAAGACCACCGCCAAGCTGTCCGAGGACGGCACGCACTACGTGCTCAACGGCGCCAAGACCTTCATCACCGGCGGTGTGCTCGCCGACCGCGTCCTGGTCTGCGCCCGCACCGCGCCCGCCACCCCCGAGGACCGCCGCGGGGGCATATCCATCCTCGTCGTGGACACCACGAGCGAGGGCTACGCGGTCGGCCGCAAGCTGGAGAAGCTGGGGCTGAAGACGTCCGACACCGCCGAGCTGTCGTTCACCGACGTCAAGGTGCCCGTGGAGGACCTGCTGGGCGAGGAGGGCAAGGCGTTCGGCTACCTCGCGCACAACCTGCCGCAGGAGCGCCTGGGCATCGCCGTGAGCGCGTACGCGCAGTCCGCCGCGGCCGTCGAGTTCGCCAAGGCGTACGTCCAGGACCGCGAGGTCTTCGGCAAGAGCGTGGCGTCCTTCCAGAACACCAAGTTCACGCTGGCCGACTGCAAGGCCGAGGTGGACGCGATGCAGGCGGTCGTCGACCGGGCCCTGGACGCGCACGACGCCGGTGAGCTGACCGCCGCCGACGCAGCCTCGGCGAAGCTGTTCACCACCGAGCGCGCGGCCGTCGTCATCGACAAGTGCCTCCAGCTGCACGGCGGTTACGGCTACATGATGGAGTACCCCATCGCCCGGCTGTACGCGGACACCCGCGTCACCCGCATCTACGGCGGGACCAGCGAGGTCATGCGGTCCATCGTCGCCAAGTCGATGGGGCTGTGACGGTCGTCATGAGCACGCTCGTCGGCAACGGTGCCGCAACACGGGTCTGCAAGACTGCTTGAACCATGAATGACGCACTACAGAGCCTGCTCGACCTGCTCGACCTGGAGCGGATCGAAGAGGACATGTTCCGCGGCACCAGCGATGCCGCACCCCTCGTGCCGCGGGTCTTCGGCGGCCAGGTGGCCGCCCAGGCCCTGGTCGCCGCGGGCCGCACGGTCCCGGAGGACCGTCCCCCGCACTCGCTGCACGCGTACTTCCTGCGGCCCGGCGACCCCGGGGCGCCGATCGTCTACACGGTCGACCGGATCCGCGACGGCTTCTCCTTCACGACGCGCCGCGTCGTCGCCGTCCAGCACGGGCAGCCGATCTTCCACCTGTCCGCCTCCTTCCAGCTGCACGAGGAGGGTCTTGAGCACCAGGAGCCGATGCCGGACGTACCGGATCCGCTCTCGCTGCCCACCGCCGAGGAGCTGCTGCCCCGGTACGAGCACCTGCTCGCCGGGCCGGGGGTGGTCGACCGGATGCTCCAGGCGCGGGCCGCCGTCGACCTGCGGTACGTGGACGCTCCGCCGTACGGCAGCGTCGGACAGCCCCGCGAGCCGAAGTCGCAGGTTTGGTTCCGGACCGACGGCAAACTGGACGGCGTCGCCGACGATCCGCTGCTGCACGTCTGCCTGGCCACCTATGTGTCCGACATGACGCTGCTGGACTCGGTGCTCCTCGCCCACGGCCGCGGCGGCTGGGCGGTCGGGGACATCGTCGGCGCCAGCCTCGACCACGCCATGTGGTTCCACCGGCCGTTCCGGGTGGACGACTGGCTGCTGTACGACCAGGAGAGCCCGTCCTCGTCCGGTGGCCGCGGCCTCGCCAAGGGCCGCATCTTCACCGCCGACGGGCGGCTGGCCGTCTCGGTGATCCAGGAAGGGGTCATGCGGGTCCCGCGCCCGCGCCCGAAGAAGTGACCCCTGGGAGGGGTGACGCGCGTCCCCCGCGGTGTGCGGCCGGTCTGACGCGCGTCCCGGGCGGCGCGCGTCAGAACTGGGCCGTCAGCCCCGCCGCGTCCAGCAGATAGGCCGTCATCGGCGCGTAGAACCGCGGATTGGTGACGTGGTCGTCCAGCGGGACCACCGCCTGGAGCGTCCCTTCCGCCTCACCGAGGAACAGCGCCGGGTCGTTGCAGTCCGCGTACCCCACCGCGTCGATGCCGCGCTGCCCCGCGCACCCCGCCCAGCCGTGGTCGGCGACCACCAGGTCCGGCAGCGGCCGCCCCTCCCGGGCCAGGCCGTCCAGGACGGCCGCCATGGGGGCGGGGGAGTGGGTGTGCCACAGCGTGGCGCCGCGCTCCAGCATGGCCACGTCGCAGAACTGGAAGACGTACCCCTCGTCCGCGTGCAGCCCGCCCGGGATCTCGACGATCTCGCACCCCGCCGCGTGCAGTGCCGACGCCGTGGCGCTGTGCACCTCCAGCAGCCCGCCCGGGTGCCCCGTGGCGAACAGCACCCGCTGCTGCGCCTCGGCCGCCTTCCGCAGCACCGACGCCATCCGGTCCAGCGCGCCGACCGTCAGCTCCGGGTCGATCGTGTCCTGCCCGGTGCGGTGCTCCGGGTCGTCGATCACCCCGCACCGCTCCGCCATGACGGCCAGCACGTCCTGCTCGTCCACCCAGCGGTCGCCCAGTTCCAGCCCCAGCCAGTAGTGGCGGTCGCCGTTCGCGAGCTTGCGGTAGTGGGAGAGGTTGTTCTCGCGTGGGGTGGCGACGTCACCCGCGATGCGCGTACGGACGAGATGGTCGATCAGTTCGGCGCGGCTGGGCACGGTACTGGGTATCGGCATGTGGCCCATTGTCGCCCCTGCGTCCGGGAAATGGGGCGCATTACTCGCCTGCGGACGTGGCGTGGGCATGGCGAGCCGGGGCGCCCGGGGAGCCCCCGTCCAGGGCGGTCCGGACCGCCCCTACCGGCTGGGACGGCGACTGCGCCCGCCCCCGCCGCCGGAGCCGCGTCCCGAGCCGCCACCGGTGCCGCGTCCCGTCGCGCCGCCGGTGCCCCGGCCGGACCCGCCGCCGGAGCCGCGCCCGGACCCGCCGCCGGTGCCCCGGCCGGACCCGCCGCCGCCGCGCCCGGTCCCGCCGCCGGACGCACGGCCTGAACGCCCGCCGCCGCCACCGCTGCCGCCGCCACCGCCGCCGCGGCGCGCCTGCCGGGGACCGGGGGCCTGCCGCTGGGCCGGGGCGCTGATCGTCACCGGGACGCCCGACGGCTCCTGGGCTCCGGTGATACGGGACAGCTCGGAGTCGGTCGAGTGCACCTGGGTCGTGTTCGGGGTGATGCCCGCGGCGGTCATCAGCCGGGTCATCTCCCGGCGCTGGTCGGGCAGGACGAGCGTGACGACGCTGCCGGAGCCGCCCGCGCGGGCGGTGCGCCCGCCACGGTGCAGATAGTCCTTGTGGTCCGAGGGCGGATCCACGTTGACGACCAGGTCGAGGTCGTCGACGTGGATGCCGCGGGCCGCGACGTTCGTGGCCACGAGCGCGGTGACGTCGCCCGTCTTGAAGCGCTCCAGGGTCTTGGTGCGCTGCGGCTGGGATTTGCCGCCGTGCAGCGCCGCCGCCCGTACGCCGTTGGCCAGCAGATGACGGGTCAGCCGGTCGACGGCGTGCTTGGTGTCCAGGAACATGATCACGCGGCCGTCCCGCGCGGCGACCCGGGTGGCGACGGAGCGCTTGTCGGTGTCCGCGATGTGCAGCACATGGTGCTCCATCGTGGTGACCGCGCCCGCCGGGGCATCGACCGAGTGCAGCGCCGGGTCGGTGAGGAACTCGCGCACCAGGCGGCTGATCTGGTTGTCGAGGGTCGCGGAGAACAGCAGCCGCTGACCGTCGGCGGGCACCTGCCGCAGCAGCCGCGTGACCTGGGGGAGGAACCCCATGTCGGCCATCTGGTCGGCCTCGTCGAGAACGGTGATGCCCACCTGGTCCAGTCGGCAGTCGCCGCGTTCGATCAGGTCGTGGAGGCGACCCGGTGTCGCGATGACCACCTCGGCGCCGTCGCGCAGGGCATGGGCCTGCCGGTTGATCGACATGCCGCCCACCACGGTGGCCGGGCGCAGCCGCAGCCGGCGGGCGTAGGGCGCGAGCGCGTCGGAGACCTGCTGGGCCAGCTCCCGCGTCGGCACCAGGACCAGGGCGAGCGGACGGCGGGGCTCGGCGCGCTGCCCGGCGAGGCGGGCCAGCAGCGCGAGGCCGAAGGCCAGGGTCTTGCCGGAGCCGGTCTGCGCGCGCCCGAGGACGTCGCGGCCGGTGAGGGCGCTGGGGAGGGTGGCCGCCTGGATCGGGAACGGCACCGTGATGCCCTGGAGCGCCAGCTCCGCGGCGAGGCCGTCCGGCAGGTCCAGCTCGGCGAACGCGGCGACGGCGGGCAGCACGGGGGTGGTGCCGCGCAGCAGGGCGAATTCGTTGCCGCCGTCGGAGGGACGGCTGGTACGAACGGGGGAGCGGGAGTGTGACCGGGGCTTACGGGACGAGCGGGCGTAACGGCTCATGCGGCCTTCCTGGAACGGGCGGGGACGGGCCCGCGGAAAGCGGGCACGAGCCGGGGCCCGCACCTCTTCAGGTGCGGGCCCCGGCTCGCGGTATGCGCTGAGTCAGGCGGGAACGATGTTCTCGGCCTGCGGGCCCTTCTGGCCCTGCGTGACGTCGAACGTCACCTTCTGGCCTTCCTGGAGCTCACGGAAGCCCTGGGTGGCGATGTTCGAGTAGTGGGCGAAGACGTCGGCGCCGCCGCCGTCCTGCTCGATGAAGCCGTAGCCCTTTTCCGCGTTGAACCACTTCACGGTGCCGGTGGCCATGTCATTCTCCTTCAATGGGGGCCGAACCGGATTCCACACTGCGCGGAATCCGCGTCGCCGCATTGACCCCATCCGGAAATGACCGGTTAAAACAAAAATGCGCCTGAGGCTACATCCCGTCAGGCGCACATAACGTTCATGGGTACCAAAACTGCAACTATCACGACCCTAACACGTGAGCGCCCGGACGGGGAGAGACACCGGTCACCCGGCAATGGACGCGGTGTCCAAATCGCCCGGGCTTGGTACTGGGGAACGTACATGTGGTGGAACGGCCGCTCTGCCTACGCTCGGAGCCATGACCGCAAGCGACCGTGAGCCCACCGCACCCCCCGTCGGCCCCGTCGACTCGTCCCGCGTCCCGCGCTACGCCGGTCCCGCCACCTTCGCGCGGTTGCCGCGCGTCGACGAGGTCGGTGGCACCGCGGACGTCGCCGTGGTCGGTGTGCCCTTCGACACAGGCGTCTCCTACCGCCCCGGCGCCCGCTTCGGCGGCAACGCCATCCGCGAGGCGTCCCGCCTGCTGCGCCCGTACAACCCGGCGCAGGACGCCGCCCCCTTCGCCCTCGCCCAGGTCGCCGACGCCGGGGACATCGCCGCGAACCCGTTCAACATCAACGAGGCGGTGGAGACGGTCCAGGCCGCCGCCGACGACCTCCTCGACAGCGGCTCCCGGCTCATGACCCTCGGCGGCGACCACACCATCGCCCTCCCGCTGCTGCGGTCCGTCGCCCGCAAACACGGCCCGGTCGCCCTGCTGCACTTCGACGCGCACCTGGACACCTGGGACACGTACTTCGGCGCCGAGTACACCCACGGCACGCCCTTCCGGCGCGCCGTCGAGGAGGGCATCCTCGACACCGCCGCCCTCTCCCACGTCGGCACCCGCGGCCCGCTGTACGGCAAGCAGGACCTGGACGACGACGCGAAGATGGGCTTCGGCATCGTCACCTCCGCCGATGTCATGCGGCGCGGCGTGGACGAGATCACCGACCAGCTGCGGCAGCGCATCGGCGACCGCCCGCTCTACATCTCCATCGACATCGACGTCCTGGACCCGGCCCACGCCCCCGGCACCGGCACCCCCGAGGCGGGCGGCCTGACCTCCCGCGAGCTGCTGGAGATCGTGCGCGGCCTGGCGGGCTGCCACCTGGTCTCCGCCGATGTGGTCGAGGTCGCCCCGGCGTACGACCACGCGGAGATCACCGCGGTGGCGGCCTCCCACACGGCGTACGAACTGACGACGATCATGGCCCGCCAGGTCGCCGCCTCGCGCACCGCCTGAGCGCGTACGCCTCAGCGCCTCCGCCTGAGCGCATAGCGGGCGTACTGGTGTCGTCTTCCAGGCGCCTTCGAGCCGCTGCCGCTCCAATGGCCTGATCAGCCGGATCAGGTGAACGGAGGCTCTTCATGGGGAGTTGGACCGACTGGGAGGACGTCGGCGGGGCGATCCTCTCGGCGCCGAGCGCGGCGTCCCGGGCGACCGAACGCATCACCGTGGTCGCCCGCAACACCACCAACAAGATCGCCTACCGGTCGTGGACCGAGTCCGGCGGCTGGGACGACTGGAGCGACCTGGGCGGTCCGTTCGCCTACGACCCGGCGATCATCGCCTACCGGCCCGATCGCCACACCGTCTACGGCGTGGGCAACGGGCAGTCGGCGTACCGCAGGACCTACATCGACGGCTCCGGCTGGGAGGGCGGCTGGTCGGCCACCAACGAGTCCACCAAGATCTGGAGCGGGCTCGCCGGGGCGTCGGCGCGGGAAGGCCGGATCGATCTGTTCGGGCTGAACGAGACCAACCAGGTCCTGCACGCGACCGCCCCGCCGGACACCGGGTGGGGGCCGTTCAACAACATCGGCGGCACCCTCCAGGGCACGGTCGGTGCCGCGTCCTGGGGCACCGGCCGGGTCGACCTCGTCGCGCGTGGCGCAGCCAGCAACACCCTGTGGCACCGGGTGCTCAACGGCAGCACCTGGTCCACCTGGCGGGACATCGGCACCGGCTTCCTCTCCGGCCCGGCCGTCTGCACCTGGGGCCCGGACCGGCTGGACGTCTTCGCCAAGGGGCAGGACCACCAGATCCTGCACCGCTTCTGGAACGGCCTGACCTGGAGCGCCTGGCTCGACCTGGGCATCTCCGGCACTGACGACAACCCCGCCGCGGTCTGTCGCAAGAAGGGCAACATCGAGTTGTTCATCCGCGGCCGCGACAACCACCTCTACCGGCGTACGTACACCGCCGACGCCGCCGAACTGGACTCCGGAGGTGTCACCGACCCCAGCTGACCCCTCGGGGTCATCGCGCTCGCCGTGCCGCCCCGGCCGCCGCCTCCTCCCCTGCCGGCGGCCGGGGCGGTGTCGCGGAGTCCGGGCTGCCGTACCGGTCAGGGCGTCTCCTTGAGCGACTCGGCGAGGTCCCGCGGGCCGTACAGCGCCGCCGGGGCGCCGGTGTGGAGGGCCCAGTAGCGGTCCCCGTACGACCAGTGCCACCACTCGGTCGGGTAGTTCACCAGTCCGGCCGAGGTCAGCGCCGCGCCCAGGGCATCCCGGCGGGCGCGGGCCTCGGCGGGGATGTTCGCCGCCTCCGTGTAGCAGGCGCGTGCGCTCTCCTCCGGGGTCGCGTCCCAGGGCGTGCCCAGGTCCAGCTCGCGCCCGTCCGCGTCGGCGAGGGTGAGGTCGACGGCGGCACCGGCGCTGTGCGGGGCGAGTTCGGGCGGTGACACGTAGCGGCTCGCCGCCGCCCGGATCTCCGCTTCGGACCAGGCGGGGTGCGCGGCGCGCAGCCGGGCGGAGTACCGCTCGAAGTAGTGCCGCTGGAGCTCCGGCGGCCGGTAGCCCTCGATGAACAGCAGCCGCAGCCCCGGCGGCAGCGCCGACTGCGCCGCCAGCAGCCGCTCCAGCAGACCCTGCCGCAGGTAGGCGTAGGCCCCGGCGGGGTCCGCCGCCCGGCCGTCGACCAGCAGCCGCGGGGGGTGGCGTACGTCCGTCAGCGGCTCCCCGCACTCGCTGACCGGCACGGCCGCGACCCTCGGGTCGGACATCAAGGTGATTTCAGCCATGGGCTGATCGTCGCAGGCCCCCCACGTCGTACCCGTAGTACCTGAGGGCTACGTGGCGAGTGCACCCCGTGGAGTGACGCCAACTACCCAGCCTGCTCCCTACCTTCCCCTATGTACGACATCCGGCACGGAAGGGGACAGGGATGGCATCTCGTGTGCGCGGCCGCCTGCGCCGCACTCTGCTCGGCATGCTCGTCGCCGCCTCGGTGGCCGTGCCGGTGGCGGGAGCCGCGCGGCCCGCGGCGGTGCCGGCGCCCGCGCCGTCGGCGCTCCCTCCGCTGACCGCCGCGACGCCCGCCGACCTCGACGCGCGGTACGCGGCCCGCCGCGCGGACATACGGGCCGCCGAGCGGATGGCCGCCGGGCACGGGGACCGGCGGCGGGCCGCCGCGCTGCGGGGCATGGCGGCCCGGTCCCGGCACTTCCTCTCCTTCGACGGGCGGGACGGGGGCCGTTCCGCCGAGGTCTTCGGGGATCTGTCGCGCGCCGCGCGGGTCGCCGTCCTGGTGCCGGGATCGGACACCAGCCTGGAGCGGTACGGGCGCCTGCGCGCCGGGGCCGTCGCCCTGAGGCACCAGTTGGGGCGGCAGGGCGCCGTCGTCGCCTGGCTCGGGTACGAGACGCCGGGCACCGTGAGCCCCGAGGTGCTGACGGCGGGGCGGGCCGACCGGGCGGCGCCCCGGCTCGCCTCCTTCACCAGGGAGTTGAGCACCGCTGCGCCCCGCGCCCGGATATCGCTGCTCTGCCACTCCTACGGCTCGCTGGTCTGCGCCCGGGCCGCGTCCGGGCTGGCGGTCGCGGACATCGTCCTGTTCGGCAGCCCCGGCGCCGGTGCCGACAGCGTCGGCCAGTTGCACACCCGGGCCGCCGTCTGGGCGGGCCGGGGCGCGCACGACTGGATAGCCGACGTTCCGCATGTGCGGATTCCGCTGCTGGTCACCACCGTCGGGCTGGGGGCCGATCCCGTGGCGAAGGGGTTCGGCGCCCGGAGCTTCGACGCGGGCGACGGCGGCCACAGCGACTACCTCAAGCCCGGTTCCGTAAGCCTGCGGAGCCTGGCCCGGATCGTGGGGGACGGGCATGCGTGAGCTGATCCGGCGCATCGACGCCGCCACAGCGCCCGAGCGCGACCGCGCCGTGGACGCGCTGCGCGCGTTCGCCATCCTCGGCGTGGTGCTCGGCCACTGGCTGGTGACCGCCCTCGTCGCCGACAGCGGCACGGTGCGGGCCGCCAGTCCGCTGCTGTACCAGCCCCATCTCGCCCCGCTCACCTGGGCGTTGCAGACCCTCGCGGTCTTCTTCCTGGTGGGAGGGCAGATGAGCGCGCGCAGTCATGCCTCCGCCCGCGCCCGGGGCGTGCCGTACCGGCAGTGGCTGGGCGCCCGGATGACCCGGCTGTTCCGGCCGGTCGCCGCGGTGCTGGTGGTGTGGACCCTGGCGGCGGGGGCGATGCTGGCCTCCGGGGTGGGCCTGACGACCCTGCACACCCTGCTCAAACTGGTGCTGTCACCGCTGTGGTTCCTGCTGGTCATCGCGGCGCTCACGGCGGCGACCCCGCTGGTGGCCCGGCTGCATCCGCTGTGGCCGCTCGCCGTGGTCCTCCACGTCGACCTGTTCCGGTTCGGCTTCGGCGGGCCCGCCTGGGTCGGCTGGATCAATCTGGCGGCGGGCTGGCTGGTCCCGTACTGCCTGGGCGCGGCATGGGCGCGCGGCGGGCTGCGGGGGCGCACGACCGGCTGGGTGCTCCTGATCGGGGGAGGGGTGGTCACGGCCGGTCTCGTCCTGTTCGGCGGCTATCCGGCGGCCATGGTCGGGGTGCCCGGCGCCGCGATATCCAACCTCAACCCGCCGACCCTGGCCGCCGTCACCTTCGGCCTGGCCCAGTGCGGGGCGGCGCTGCTGCTGCTCGGTCCGCTGCGGCGGGTGCTGGCGCGGCCCGCGGTCTGGGCGGTGGTGGCGCTGGTGAACCTCTCCGCGATGACGGTCTTCCTGTGGCACCAGACCGCGATGATGGCGGTCACCTCGACGGTGCTGCGGCTGAGCGGCCCGCTGCCCGGTCTGCACACCGTGCCCGACGGGCCGGGCTGGCTGGCCGCCCGGCTGGCCTGGCTGCCGGTGTTCGCGGTGGCGCTGCTGGTGTGCCGCGCGGCGTTCGGGGCGTACGAGCACGGCAAGCCGCGCACGGACGGCCGGGTGGTGCGCGAGGGCCGCCCGGGCGGGGTGACGGGGGAGGCGGCGCGGAAGGGAGCGGGAGCGATGCGGCGTGGATAGGGTCACGTCCATGAGGGGGCGGGGGCGGGTGGTGAAGGTGACGCGGGGGCTGCGGGCGGTTCCGGGCATCCTGCGCGAGGACCTGTGGACGACGGCGGCCGATCCGCTGCCGCGCCGAAGCGGGCCGAGCTGGCTGGATTGGCTGCCCGCGCTGGCGTTGCCGGTGGTGCTGGGCGCGGTGGTGCTGTTCATCGCGTGCGCCGACAAGTACGGGGAGCTCTACGGGTTCGGCCAGGGCCTCGGCGTCCTGCTCGCGGCGGTCCAGTCCGTGGCGCTCGCAGGGGCGCTGTTCCGGCCGGTCCCGGCGTGGTGGGCGATCACGGCCGTGACGGTGGTGATCGCGTGGTTCAGGTCCGGGGCCGTCCCCGAGGCCACGTTCCCCTGGTCCGGCGAGGGGCTGATGGTGCAGGCGCTGGTGCTGTTTTTGCTGGCCCTGCGCACCCGCCCCCGGATCGCGGCCGAGGTGCTGGCGATCAGCCTGCTGGTGGGCCTGGTCTGCCGGGCCTTCACCGCCCCGGCGCCCGTCCCCGACTCCGACCCCGGCGTGGTCATCGCGGTCCTGGTGACCGCCGTGGTGGTCGGTACCGCGCTGCGCGGCCGCCGGGTGGCCCGGGCGCGGCTGGTCGAGCAGGAGGAGATCACCGCCGAGGAGCGCGCCCGCCGCACCCTGCTGGAGGAGCGCAATCGCATAGCCCGGGAGCTGCACGACGTGGTCGCGCACCACATGTCGGTGATCTCCATCCAGGCGCAGGTCGCCCCGCATCTGGCCGAGAACCCGTCCGACGAGCTGAAGGAGAACCTGGCGGGGATCCGCCGCAGCGCGGTCGAGGCGCTGACCGAGCTGCGCCGGGTGCTGGGCGTGCTGCGCTCCGAGGACGCTCTCGCCGATGGCGTACGGCATGCCCCGCAGCCCACCCTCGACCGGCTGGACGAGCTGGTGGACACGGTGCGCAGCACCGGGATTCCGGTGGCCGTCGAGATAGCCGGTGAGCGCCGGTCGCTGCCGCCGGGCCTTGAGCTGTCGGCGTTCCGCATCGTGCAGGAGGCGTTGAGCAATGTGATGCGGCACGCGCCGGGGGCCGAGGTGCGGGTGGAGATCGGCTACCACCCGGACGGGCTCACCGTCTGGGTCGTGAACACCGCCCCGGACCGCCCTGCCCTGCCCTCGCCGGGCGCCGGGCACGGGCTGCTCGGGATGCGCGAGCGCACCGCGATGCTCGGGGGCGAGCTGGCCACCGGCCCGACACCGGACGGCGGTTACGAGGTGGCCGCCGTACTGCCCCAGCGCGAGCCCGACCTTCCTCACGCCACGAGCCCCGCAGCGAGCCCCGCCGCGAGCCCCGCTACGAGTTCCCCCGCCACGAGGCCGACCGAGACCGCCGAGGACACCGCATGACGACGAGCATCCGCGTTCTGATCGCCGACGATCAGAGCATGGTCCGCCAGGGCTTCACGGTGCTGCTGAACGCCGAACCCGGTATCGAGGTCGTCGGCCAGGCCGTGGACGGTGAGGACGCCGTCGCCCAGGTCGCCGAACTCGCCCCCGATGTCGTCCTGATGGACATCCGCATGCCCGGCCTCGGCGGCATCGAGGCCACCCGCCGGCTCACCGAACCCGACGGCGCCACCGTCAAGGTGCTCGTCCTCACCACCTTCGACCTCGACGAGTATGTGTACGAGGCGCTGCGCGCGGGCGCGTCCGGGTTTCTGCTGAAGGACGCGTCGGCCGAGGAACTGACCCATGCGGTAAGGGTGGTGGCGGCCGGGGACGCGTTGCTCGCGCCGAACATCACCAAGCGTCTGATCGCGGAGTTCTCCCGGGCGACCGCCGCCGCCCCGCGCGCTCCCCTCAAGGACCGCGTCGGCGATCTGACGGAGCGCGAGACCGAGGTGCTGGCCCTGATCGCGCAGGGTTTGTCGAACGCGGAGATCGCCACCCGGCTGGTGGTGGCGGAGCAGACCGTGAAGACCCATGTCGGCCGGATCCTGCTCAAGCTGGGCCTGCGCGACCGCACTCAGGCCGCGGTCTTCGCGTTCGAGTCGGGGCTGGTGCGCCCTACCGCCCTCTGATGTGGTTCATGCATATGAATTGATGTTCAGGTATTGAAGACATGGCCGTATCCATTGACCTCCTGTGTTCACCTCTTTATCGTCACTGCGACCGTCACCCGGCGAACCACGACGGAGAACAATGACGTACTCCACCTCCCGGCTGCCGCGCGCCGCCCGGCTGATCGCCCCGCTCCTCGTCTGCGGGCTGATCGCCGCCGTGCCCCCGGCGTCCGCCGCTCCCGAATCCGACTCCTCAGCGGCGGCCCGTGCCGGCGCCGGGGGATGTGCGCGTGGGCCGTCCGACGGCTGGGCGCAGACCTCCGACCGCATCGATCCCAAGGACAGCTACCACGCGTACGTGGGCAACGGGTATCTCGGGCAGCGCGTGCCGCCGAACGGCACCGGCTACTCGGGCGGCGGCGACAAGACCGGATGGCCGCTGTTCACGCCCCGCTACGACGGAGCGTTCGTCTCCGGCCTGTACGGGCACAACAAGAAGACCACCGAGAACCGGCAGGTCGCCGCCGCCATCCCCAACTGGTCCACGCTGAACGTGGCCACCGGGGGCAAGGGCGCGGAGACCTTCGGCTCGGGGACGTCCGCCGGGCACATCTCGCACTACCGGCAGACCGTCTTCCTGCGCTGCGGCTTCGTCCGTACGTCCCTCACCTGGACGGCGTCCGACGGCCGCGCCACCGACCTCACCTATGACGTGCTCGCCGACCGCAACGACGCGCACGTGGGTGCCGTACGGCTGCGCATGACCCCGCACTGGAGCGGCGACGCCACCGTCACCGACCGCATCGACGGGCGCGGCGCGCGGCGCATGACGCAGACCGGCGGCGGCGCCCATGGCGACCGTACGGTCGATGTGGCGTTCCGTACGGACGGCACCAAGACCGACGGCTCCGTCGCGTCCACCCTGCGGCCCGGCCGTAACGTACAGAACGCGAACGCGGAACGGGCCGACCAGGACGGTGAGTTGAGCGCCCGGCAGGCCGTCCGCTTCCCGGTGCGGCAGGGCCACGCCTATGAGTTCACCAAGTACGTCGGCGTCGACACCGCGCTGACCTCCCACGCCCCGCGCGCCGACGCCGTCGCCGCCTCCCGCCGGGCCGCCGACCGCGGCTGGCCCGCGCTGTTCACCGAGCACACCGCCGCGTGGCGCAAGCTCTGGCGCTCCGACATCGAGATCGGCGGCCGCAGGCAGCGCGACCTCCAGGGCTGGGTGCGCTCCGCGCAGTACGGGCTGCTGTCCGCCACCCGGGCCGGTTCCCGCAACAGCATCTCCCCGACCGGGCTGACCAGCGACAACTACGGTGGCCTGATCTTCTGGGACGCCGAGACCTGGATGTACCCGGGGCTGCTGGCGAGCCACCCCGAACTGGCCAAGTCCGTAATCGAGTACCGCTACAAGACCCGCGCCGGTGCCCGGACGAACGCGCGCAAGCTCGGCTACCCCGGCCTCTTCTACCCCTGGACCAGCGCGAGCAAGGGCGGGCTGTGGACCGAATGCCACAGCTGGGACCCGCCGCACTGCCGCACCCAGAACCACCTCCAGAGCGACATCGCCCTCGCGGCCTGGCAGTACTTCCAGGCCACCGGCGACGCCACCTGGCTGCGTGAGCGCGGCTGGCCGGTGCTCAAGGGCATCGCCGAGTTCTGGGCCGGGCGCGTGACCCACAACGACGACGGCAGCTACTCCATCAAGAACGTCGCGGGCCCCGACGAGTACAGCAACGGTGTGGACGACGCGGTGTTCACCAACGCCGGAGCCGCCACCGCCCTGCGCCACGCCGCCCGCGCCGCCCGCGTCCTCGGCGAGAAGCCCCCCGCCGCCTGGACCCGGATCGCGGACAAGCTGCGCATCCCGTACGACAAGAAGAAGCAGGTCTTCCAGCAGTACGACGGCTACAAGGGCTCGCTGATCAAGCAGGCGGACACCGTGCTGCTCATGTATCCGCTGGAGTGGCCGATGTCCGGGCAGTCCGCCGCCAAGACGCTCGACTACTACGCGGCGCGCACCGACCCCGACGGCCCGGCCATGACCGACTCGGTGCACGCGATCGACGCCGCGTCCATCGGGGAGCCCGGCTGCTCCTCGTACACGTACCTGATGCGCTCCATCAAGCCGTTCGTGCGCGGCCCGTTCGACCAGTTCTCGGAGGCGCGCGGCGAGAAGGCGGGCGCCAACGACCCGCTGGCCGGGTCACCCGCCCAGGACTTCCTCACCGGCAAGGGCGGCTTCCTCCAGGTCTTCACCCACGGCCTGACCGGGATGCGGATGCGCGAGGACGCCGTGCGGTTCGACCCCATGCTGCCGCCGCAGCTCCGCGACGGCGTCACCCTGCGGGGGCTGCGCTGGCAGGGCCGTACGTACGACGTGGCGATCGGCCCGCACGAGACGACGGTGCGGCTGACCTCCGGGGCGCCGTTCGACATCGAGACCCCGCAGGGCGGGAAGCAGGTCGTGAGCGAGGGCGCCCCCGCCGTCCTCAAGACCCGCCGCCCGGACCTCACGCCGACCACCAACCTGGCCCGCTGCCAGAAGGCGACGGCGAGTTCGCAGGAGCCGGGCATGGAGCCGGGCGCCGCCCTCGACGGCAACGCGGCCACCGCCTGGGTCCCGAACGCGGCCCGGGGCACGCTCACCGCCGACCTCGGCCGGACCGTACGGATCGGCGAGGTCACCCCGCAGTGGACCAGCACCCGCCCCGCCTCGCACCGCACTCAGGTCTCGCTCGACGGGCGGCACTGGCGCGACGGGACCACGGGCCCGGCCCGCTACGTCCGCGTCACGCTGCGCTCGGCGGACGACAAGAAGCGCGCGGGCATCGAGGAGCTGAAGGTGACCAAGTGACCGGGTGACCCCCGGTACAGGACGTGCGGTGCACGGAGCATCAAGAACCGTGCACCGCACGCCAATGACATCCGGCGGCTGCCAGTCCATGCTGATCAGCGAAGGTGAGCAGGGCTTCGACGGGGGGAGTCCTGCTCACCTTCACCCGTGCGGTCCGATTCACCCGTGCGGTCCGGCAGCTGCGACGCCTCCGACAACTGCGATTGCCGCACCTGCTGCGACAGCGCCGTCCGGCGGAAGTCCCGGGGCGGTATCCCATAGGCGCCGCGGAACGCCCGGCTGAAGTCGGCCGCGTGGCTGAAGCCCCAGCGCGCGGCGATGGCGTGGATGGGCAGGCCGCTCTGCGCGGGGTCGGCCAGGTCGCGGCAGCAGCGCTCCAGGCGCTGGGCGCGGATCCAGGCGGCGACCGTGTGCCCCTGCCGCTCGAAGAGCCGGTGGAGGTAGCGCACCGAGATGTGGTGGGCCGCGGCGATCGAGGCCGGGGTCAGGCCGGGGGTGTGCAGGTTCCGTTGCGCGAAGTCCTGGATCCGCAGGACGAGGGCGCGCCGCTGGCTCTCGGGGGCCGTATGCGCAGCCCCGGCCCCGCCCCTCGCCTCCGCGTCGCCGTCCAGCTCGTGCGCGAGCAGCGCGGTGAGCAGATCGACCACCACGGTGCCCAGGCGCGGGGCGTCAGCCGCACGGTACGCGGTGTGCTCGGCGCTCATGCGGATGAGGACGTCGGCGAGGAGGGCGCCGATACCCGTCCGTCCCGACAGCCGCCGCCCGAGCAGCCGATCGAGGTCGGCCGCCGGGAACGGCAGCAGGGACGGCGGGACGGCGACCGTCATCGTGTCCGTTCTGCCGCGCCCGATGACGGCCTCGTAGGGCCGGGACGTGCAGGAGAGCATGAACTGCCGGGCGCCCAGCGTCGTGGTCGCGCCCGCGTGCCGGACGTCCGTCTCCCCGCTCAGATGCAGCTGGAGGTGGTACAGCTCCGGATCCGACCGGCGGATGTGGGCCGGTGTCCGGTGGTTCCACAGGGAGGGGACGGAAGTGCCGGACACCATGACCTGCCCCAGGTGGATGCCCCACATCGTCGCCCGGAAGTCGCCCTCATGGGTGCTGCGCAGCTCCATGGGGATCGTCGTCCGGTCGCACAGGGCACGCCAGGCCGCGAACCGTTCCGAGGGCGGGATGTCGTCGATCTGGACCACCATCTCGATCATCACCCTTCTGATGTGCGGTTGTTGTGCGGTGATCGCCTGGTGTGACCCTAATCGGTGCCCATAAGTTTTTGATGAACGGTGTGGTCGAGCAACTCGGCCTCAGGGCGCGGTGAGCACCCGTGGTCCGTCGTTCGTGATCGCCACGGTGTGTTCGTTGTGCGTCGCCCGGGTGCCGTCCACCGTACGGAGCGTCCAGCCGTCGTCGTCCGTCAGATACGCGTCCTTGCCGCCCGCCATGAACATCGGCTCGATGGCCAGCACCAGCCCGTGCCGGAGCCGGTAACCGCGCCCCGGCCGCCCCTCGTTGGGCACCGGCGGATCCTCGTGCATCTGCCGTCCCACGCCATGGCCGCCGAAGTCCTCGGGGATGCCGTACCCGGCCGCCCGCCCCACCGTTCCGATGGCGTGCGCGATGTCGCCGATCCGGCCGCCGACGACGGCCGCCGCGATGGCGGCTTCCAGGGCCTTCCGGCCGGTCTCGACCAGCCGCGCGTCCTCGGGGCGGGCGGTGCCGACGATGAAGCTGGTCGCGCAGTCGCTGGCCCAGCCGTCGAGGACCGCGCCGCAGTCGATGGACACCACATCGCCGTCGCGCAGCCGGTACCCGTTCGGGATGCCGTGCACGATCGCGTCGTTGACCGAGGCGCAGATGGCCGCGGGGAAGGCGGTCGGGGCGAAGCCCGGCCGGTAGCCGAGGAAGGGGGACGTGGCCCCGGCCCGGCGCAGGACCTCCCGGGCCACCTCGTCCAGTTCGCGCAGGCTCACGCCGACGGCGGCGGCCTCGCGCGTCGCCGTGAGGATGCCCGCGGCGACCCGGCCCGCCTCCCGCATGGCGTCCAGCGACGCGTCCGTCTTGATTTCCACCACAGTGCTGCCCTCCCGAGGGTGACCCAATTCTTATACCGGTATTAGTATCACGGTCATGGTGCGCACTCCTCTCACTCCGTCGGAACGCGAACGCGGCCGCTTCCTCGGTGTCCTGCTGCGGCAGGCCCGGGGCGAGCGCAGCATGGCGGACGTCGCCGCCGGGGCCGGGATCTCGGCGGAGACCCTCCGCAAGATCGAGACCGGCCGGGCTCCCACCCCTGCCTTCTTCACCATCGCCGCCCTGGCCGCCACCCTGGGCCTGCGGCTGGACGACATCGCCGCGCGCTGCGCCGCGGTCGCCGTCCCGGAGGAGGTGCCGCGCGACGAAGCGGCATAACAGCCCCGCCCGCCGTCCGTTTGTTGCGGAAGGATGAAATCCGCACACGTGTGTGTTGGGTCTTCCGGCAGCAATGGACACCGGGAGGTCATGAGTGGCGGGCGGCAAAGGCGACACCACCGATAACGGTGGCAACGCCGACAACGGTGACAATGCGGACGCACGGCAGGGCTGGGCACGGCGACTGATCCGCCACTCCATGCGGTACCGCCGCAATGTGCTGCTCGCGCTCGGGGCCTCGCTCGCCGGGATGGGCGTCATGGCGCTGGTCCCGCTCGTCACCAAGCTGATCATCGACGAGGTGATCGTCCGGCACGACCGGGCGCTCGCGCCCTGGGCCGTCCTGCTGATCGTCGCGGCCCTCGTCGTCTACGCCCTCACCTACGTCCGCCGCTTCTACGGCGGGCGGCTCGCGCTCGACGTCCAGCACGATCTGCGGACCGCGATGTACGCGTCCCTGGTCCGCCTCGACGGCAGGCGCCAGGACGAGCTGTCCACCGGCCAGATCGTCGGCCGCGCCACCAGCGACCTCCAGCTGATCCAGAGCCTGCTCTTCATGGTGCCGATGATGATCGGCAACGTCCTGCTCTTCCTGGTCTCCCTCGTCGTGATGGCGGTGCTCTCCCCGCTGCTCACCGTCGTCGCGCTCGCCGTCGCGCCCGCCCTGTGGGTCCTCGCCTCGCGCAGCCGCGTCCGGCTCTTCCCCGCCACCTGGTACGCCCAGGGCCAGGCCGCAGCCGTCGCCGGGGTCGTGGACGGGGCCGTCACCGGCGTCCGCGTGGTCAAGGGCTTCGGCCAGGAGAGGCAGGAGACGGGCAAGCTCCGCGAGGTCGGCCGCCGCCTCTTCGCCGCCCGGCTGCGCACGGTCCGCCTCAACGCCCGCTACACCCCGGCCCTCCAGGCCGTCCCCGCCCTCGGCCAGGTCGCGATGCTGGCCCTCGGCGGCTGGATGGCCACCCGCGGGCAGATCACCCTCGGCACGTTCGTCGCCTTCTCGACCTATCTCGCGCAGCTCGTCGGCCCGGTGCGGATGCTCACCATGATGCTGACCGTGGGCCAGCAGGCGCGGGCCGGTGTCGAGCGGGTCTACGAACTCATCGACACCGAACCGGTCATCCAGGAGCGCCCGGACGCGCGCGAACTGCCCGCGGAGGCGCCCGCGACGGTCGAATTCGATCACGTCACCTTCGGCTACGACCCCGACCGGCCGGTGCTCTCCGATGTGTCGCTGCGCATCGAACCGGGCGAGACGGTCGCCGTGGTCGGCGCCTCCGGCAGCGGCAAGTCCACCCTGTCCATGCTGCTGCCCCGCTTCTACGACGTGACGGACGGCGCGGTGCGGATCGGCGGCCACGACGTGCGCGAGCTGACGTACGACTCGCTGCGCGCCGCCATCGGGCTCGTCCCCGAGGACAGCTTCCTCTTCTCCGACACCGTGCGCGCCAACCTCGCCTACGGGCTGCCGGACGCCGACGACGAGCAGATCCGGGCCGCCGCCCGCGCCGCCCAGGCCGACGGCTTCATCTCCGCCCTCCCGGACGGCTACGACACCGAGGTCGGCGAGCAGGGCCTCACCCTCTCCGGCGGCCAGCGCCAGCGCATGGCGCTGGCCCGCGCGATCCTCACCGACCCGCGGCTGCTCGTCCTCGACGACGCCACCTCGGCGGTGGACGCGCGCGTCGAGCACGAGATCCACGGGGCGCTGCGGGGCGTCATGGCGGGCCGTACGACCCTCCTCGTCGCGCACCGCCTGTCCACCCTCGCGCTCGCCGACCGCATCGCCGTCCTGGACGGCGGCCGCCTGGTGGACCTCGGCACGGACGAGGAACTGCGGGGGCGCTGCGAGCTGTACCGCCGTCTGCTGACCGACCCGGACGAGCTGAGCGGCATCACCCGGGACCCGGCCGGCCGCCTCGCCGGGCGCCCACGCGGCGGCGACGACCCCGAGCACGCCAACGCTTCCGGTTTCGCCGGGGCGTTCGGCGGCGAGGCGGCCGCCACGGGGCTGGCCGAGCCGTGCCTCGACGGGGAACCGTCCGCGAACGGCAAGGGGGCGGCGACGGCGCAGGTGCGCGGCGGCGACGACCCCGCGCACGCCGCGCCCCGCACCACGGGCGGGGTGACCCCGGAGCTCTGGGCGCGGCGCGACGGGGACGGCGACACGGCGGCCCCCGAGGCGCGAACCGCCACCGCACCACCCGCCCCCGGGATGGCCGGGGCGCTGGCCGGGATGCCCGCCACGCCCGAGCTGCTGGCCAAGGTCGAGGCCCTGCCGCCCGCCACCGACACACCCGAGGTGGACGAGGAGCGGGCCGCGCGGCCCGAAGGGAGTTACGGACTACGGCAGTTGCTGCGCGGATTCGGGGCGCCGCTGCTGTTCTGCCTGCTGCTGGTCGCGGTCGACGCGGTGTCCGGGCTGCTGCTGCCGGTGCTCATCCGGCACGGCATCGACCAGGGCGTCCAGCGCCTCGCGCTGGGCGCGGTGTGGGCGGCGTCCGGGCTGGCGCTGGTGGTCGTCCTCGCGCAGTGGGCCGCGCAGTTCGGGGAGACGCGGCTGACCGGGCGCACGGGCGAGCGCATGCTGTACGCCCTGCGGGTCAAGATCTTCGCGCAGTTGCAGCGGCTCGGACTCGACTACTACGAGCGCGAGCTGACCGGCAAGATCATGACGCGGATGACCACCGATGTGGACGCGCTGTCGACGTTCCTCCAGACCGGTCTGGTCACCGCCGTCGTCAGCCTGCTGACCTTCTTCGGCATCCTGGTCGCGCTGCTGGTGATCGACGTCCAGCTGGCGCTGGTGGTGTTCGCCACCCTGCCGCCGCTGATCGTCGGCACGTTCGTCTTCCGCCGCAAGAGCGTCAAGGCGTACGAACTCGCCCGTGAGCGCGTGGGCACCGTCAACGCCGACCTCCAGGAGAGCGTGGCGGGGCTGCGCATCGTGCAGGCGTTCCGGCGCGAGGGCGTCGGCCGGGAGCGGTTCGCGGGGCGCAGCGACGCGTACCGGCAGGCGCGGGTGCGCGGCCAGTGGCTGATCTCGGTGTACTTCCCGTTCGTCCAGCTGCTGTCGTCCACGGCCGCCGCGCTGGTGCTGATCGTCGGCTCCGGGCGGGTGAGCGACGGGACGCTGACGGCGGGGGCGCTGGTCGCCTATCTGCTCTACATCGACCTGTTCTTCGCGCCCGTCCAGCAGCTGTCCCAGGTGTTCGACGGCTATCAGCAGGCCACGGTGTCGCTGGGCCGCATCCAGGAGCTGCTGCGGGAGCCGACCACCACCCCGGCGCCGGAGAACCCGCGCGCGGTGCGGACGGTGCGCGGCGACGTGGCCTTCGACGATGTGCACTTCCGTTACGGGGACGGCGAGGAGGCCCTGTCGGGCATCGACCTCACGATCCCGGCCGGGCAGACGGTGGCGTTCGTGGGGGAGACGGGCGCGGGCAAGTCCACGCTCGTCAAGCTGGTCGCCCGCTTCTACGACCCCACCGGCGGCGCCGTACGGGTCGACGGCACGGATCTGCGCGAGCTGGACCTCACCGCGTACCGCAACCGGCTGGGCGTCGTCCCGCAGGAGCCGTATCTCTTCCCCGGGACCGTGCGCGACGCCATCGCCTACGGGCGGCCCGACGCGAGCGACGCCGACGTGGAGGCGGCCGCACGGGCGGTCGGCGCCCACGCCATGGTGGCCTCGCTCGACGGCGGCTATCTGCACGCGGTCTCCGAGCGCGGGCGCAATCTGTCGGCCGGGCAGCGCCAGCTGATCGCGCTCGCGCGCGCCGAGCTGGTCGACCCGGACATCCTGCTGCTCGACGAGGCCACGGCCGCGCTCGACCTGGCCACCGAGGGCCTGGTCAACCAGGCCACGGACCGGCTGGCGGGCCGACGCACCACGCTGGTCGTCGCGCACCGGCTGACCACCGCGGCCCGCGCGGACCGGGTGGTGGTCCTGGACCACGGGCGGGTCGTCGAGGACGGTACGCACGAGGAGCTGGTGGCGCGGCCGGACGGCCGGTATGCCGAGCTGTGGCGCACCTTCACGGGAGAGACGGCCCCGGTGGGGGCGTAACGACCCCCCGCCGTCGGGGCGGGTGCGGCCGCCTCATGAGTGCGCCGCCCGGCCGTGACTATACGGCCGGTAACTCTCGGCGTTCACCGCTCATCACGCACGGTGACGTCACGGTTCCATGCCGCTCGCCCTCGCGATGCCCTCCACCTCGCGCCGGTCCGCCTCCCGCTGCTCCGCCTCGGCCGCCACGCGCTGCTTGTGGCGGTGCAGGAAGTCGGGGTCCTGGGCCCGGTCCTGGGGCACCAGCACCTTCATCCCCTTGGCGTGCGGGCTGTCGCCGAGGTCGACGACCACCCGCTCGTCCTGGGAGGTGAGCAGGCCGAACAACACCAGCAACTCGGCCTGGAGTGCGGGGGTGAACAGCTCTTTCTCCTCGGGCCCCATGCCGAGTTCGTACGTCCCCCCGCGGACGGCCGGTGAGGTGCTCAGCTCGCGCAGCAGCCGCATGAGCAGCTCAAGCGAGCGCGGATCGATTCGTTCCTGCAATTCGGTCAGATACTGCGTCAGCCGCTCGGCCCGTTCGCTCCGGTCGTGCCGTTCGTCTCGGTCCATGTCGCCAGGATGCGCCATCACAGCCCGCTACGAAAGGGGGTGACGGTAACAACTCTCCGTATTCGGCGGCTGGTTGGCGTGATCGGAACCCTCTAGCCACTCCGTCTGTGCCCCGATAGGTTCTCGGCGACCTGTGCGATTGATGTGCGTCCAGGGGATGTGCACCCAACGGGAGGGCGAATGGGCAAGGCGCTCAGATGGCTGTTGTCGCTCGTGATAATCGTGGGGGCGGTCGGCGCCGGTGCGGGCAGCGCACCGGCGGCAGCGGCCACCCCCGCGAGCGAGCCGGACATCAAGGAACGCGTCCTGGCGATACCCGGGATGAGCTTCGTCGAGGAGCAGCCGTACGACGGCTACCGCTTCCTCGTCTTCACCTATCAGCAGCCGGTCGACCACCGGCATCCGTCCAAGAGCACCTTCAAGCAGCGGTTCACCCTGCTGCACAAGGCCACCGACCGGCCGACGGTGTTCTTCACCTCCGGCTACAACGTCAACACCACGCCGCGCCGCAGTGAGCCCACGCAGATCGTGGACGGCAACCAGGTGTCCATGGAGTATCGGTTCTTCACACCGTCGCGGCCCCAGCCCGCCGACTGGTCGAAGCTCGACATCTGGCAGGCCGCCAGCGACCAGCACCGGCTGTACCGGGCGCTGCACCGCGTCTACGGCAAGAAGTGGCTCGCCACCGGCGGCAGCAAGGGCGGCATGACCGCCACGTACTACCGCCGCTTCTACCCGAAGGACATGGCCGGCACCATCGCCTACGTCGCCCCCAACGACGTGGTCAACGCCGAGGATTCGGCCTACGACCGCTTCTTCGCGGGCGTCGGCACCGCCGAATGCCGCACCAAGCTGAACGCGGTCCAGCGCGAGGCGCTCGTGCGGCGCGACGAGATCGTGGCGCGGTACCAGAAGTGGGCCGACGAGGAGAAGCAGACGTTCACGGTCGTCGGCAGCGCCGACAAGGCGTACGAGAACGTCGTCCTCGACCTGGTGTGGGCCTTCTGGCAGTACCACCTGCTGAAGGACTGCGCGGACGTCCCCGCCACCACGGCCTCCACCGATGACCTCTACACGTTCATCGACGACATCTCCGGCTTCTCCGCCTACACCGACCAGGGCCTGGAGACGTACACCCCGTACTACTACCAGGCGGGCACCGAACTCGGCGCCCCCACCTTCAAGACCCCGCACCTGGACGGTCTGCTGCGCTACCCGGGCATCTACAACCCGCGCAACTACGTCCCGCGCGACATCCCGATGCGCTTCAAGCCGGGTGCCATGCGGGACGTGGACCGCTGGGTCCGCCACGACGCGAACCGGATGCTGTTCGTCTACGGCGAGAACGACCCGTGGGGCGCCGAGCCGTTCCGCCTGGGCAAGGGCGCGCGCGACTCCTACGTCTACACGGCCCCCGGCGGCAACCACGGCTCCAACATCGCCCAGCTGACGGCGCCCGAAAAGGCGAAGGCGACGGCCGCGGTCCAGAAATGGGCAGGCGTCCCCGCCTCGTCCAAGCCCCTGGCCCCCCGCGACGCCGAGCTGGACCGCCGTGAGGTGGAGCGCGATCCGGCGCTCCGACCGTAAGCCCAGCCCCGGGCCCCGGGCTCGCCCTGAGCCTGGGCCCGTGCCGGGGCCAGCTGCCGTGTGGCCCCGGCCCGGCGCCCGGGGGCCCTGGCATCGGGCTCCTGGCCTCGGTCTCTGGCCTTGGCCCGGACCTGTGTTGGCCCGGGCCAGGGTCCGTGTCGGGGTCCGCGGCTGTGCCGCCCCGGCCCGCCCGGGCCCGGCGCCTCTGGCTGGGCCGGTGTCGGGGCCCGTGGCCGTAACACCCTGGCCCGTGAGCCCGGCCTGCGCCGCCCGCCCCGGCCTGCGGCCGGGGCGGGCGGTGGACCGTTCTCACCTCGCTGCCGGGATCCGCGCGGTCTTGCGGGCTGCTTCAGCCGCCGGGTCGCGGCGCAGGCTGCGGGGGGGTCCGGGGTTCCCCCGGTTTCGGGAAGGGGCGGGGTGGGGGATTGCCGCCCCGCCCACCCGCCTCAGTACGAGAGCCCGTGCCCGATCGGGTACAGCACACGGGACGGGGCGTCCGCGCGGCGCACCGCCACCGGCAGGTGTCCGCGCGGGTCCCGCTTCCCGGCGATGACCCGGGCGGCGGCGCGGACCTCGACGTCCGTCCAGCCGTAGGTGGCCAGCGACGCGCCGGGGTCGTTGCCCAACTGGGCGATGTCGTACGGGTCCTTGATCGCGACGTGGACCACCGGCAGCCCGGTGGCGGACAGTTCCGAGACCAGCCTCCGCTGGCCGGACCCGGCGTCGACGTCGCGGGTCAGCACGATCACCGCGTCCCGTTCGCGCGCCGCCGCGACCGCCTCGTCGATCCGTCCCGGGGACGGGTCGGGCGCGCTGCCGGTGCCGGTGGACAGGGCCTTCGCCGTGAAGCCGAGCGCGTCGAGGGCGCGGGCCAGGACGGCCGTCGGCGGGCCGCCGGTGCCGGTCGGGGCGGCAGGGTCCACGCCGACCACGAGCAGCTCGCGGTGGCGGCGGCGGGACAGCGGCAGCAGCCCGCCGCGGTTGGTGATCAGCGTGGTGGTGCGGTCCGCGATGCGCGCGGCGGTGGCGGCGTGCTCGCGGGTGCCCACCGTACGGTCCACCGCGCGGCGGCTGGTGTACGGCTCGTCCAGCAGCCCCCGGCGCGCCTTGAGTTCCAGGATGCGCAGCACCGACGCGTCGAGCCGGTCCTCGCCGATCTCGCCCTTCCGTACCGCCGTGCGCACGCTGTTCCAGGCGGCGGGCAGATCGGGCGGGGTCAGCAGCTGGTCCACGCCCGCCTTCAGCGCGAGCACCGGCACCCGGTCGTCGCCGTACTTCTCGCGCACGCCCTGCATGCCGAGCGAGTCGGTGATCACGACGCCGTCGTAGCCGAGTTCCTCGCGCAGGACGCCGGTGATGATGGGGCGGGAGAGCGTGGCCGGGTCGTCGGCCGGGTCGAGCGCGGGGAACAGCAGGTGCGCCGTCATGACAGAGTCGATCCCGGCGGCGATCGCGGCCCGGAACGGCGGCGCGTCCAGCCGCTCCCACTCCCTGCGGGAGTGGGTGATGGTCGGCAGCCCGACATGGCTGTCCACGGAGGTGTCGCCGTGCCCGGGGAAGTGCTTGGCGGTGGCCGCGACCCCGGCGCCCTGGTACCCCTCGACCTGGGCCGCGACCAGCCGGGCGACCGCCTTGGGGGAGGCACCGAAGGAGCGGATGCCGATCACCGGGTTGGCCGGGTCGACGTTGACGTCCGCGTCCGGCGCGTAGTCCTGCCGGATGCCGAGCGCGGCCAGCTCCGCCCCGGCGATCCGGGCGGCCGCCCGGACGTCCGGCACGTGGCCGCCCGCACCGAGGGCCATCGCCCCCGGGAGCAGCGTGGCGGGCGCCCCGATCCGGGCCACCATGCCGTGCTCCTGGTCGGTGGAGAGGAGCAGCGGCACGCCCGCGGGGCCGTCGAGGGCGGCCTTCTGGATGCCGTTGGAGAGGGCGGCGATCTGCCGCGGATCGCGGATGTTGTGCGCCCACTCGGTGTACATGATCCCGCCGAGGTGGTACTTGGCCACCAGCTCGGCGGCGCTGCCCACGCCGTACTTCTTGCGGTTGGCCGCGGCGTCGCCGGGGTCGGGCGCGGTGGCGGAGTGCCCGTACACCGACAGGACGAAGAGCTGGCCGATCTTCTGGTCCAGCGTCATACGGCCGAGCAGGGCCGAGGCGCGGTCCCGGTCACTGCTCCGGCTGGGGGCGGGGCGGCGCGTCGCCGCGGACGCCGAGGGTGCGGCGGATGTGGACGTTGAAGAGGCCGCGGACGCGGACGTCGCGGGCGAGCTGAATGTCCGCGGGCTGCATGCGCTGGCGACGGCAGCGGTCGCCGCGGCGAGCAAGGTGCGGCGCGAGGTCGGCTTGTGCACCCGCACTCCTTCCATGAGCTTTGGAGGGGGCGACTGGCGTTCATATGACACGCTGGTGTGCCGGGTGGGGCCCGGTCAATGGGAACCGGAGATTCGGTTCAACTTCGTTCAGTAGCAGACGATTTCGTTCGTCAAGAGGCGGCGAAGCGTGGCCTGGCGGGCAGCCGGATACCGCCGTGCGGAGACTCCCCAACAGCACGGCGACGGGACGCCCCGCCGAGCGGTCCGGGTCCGCGCCCGGGCCGGGCAGAATGGGGTGGGAGATCGGCTCGCAAGGATCGATCCGTTAGGGGAGGGGGAGCGATTCTTTCCGCGCTCGCGAACATAGCGCTGGGGCTGGTGACCAGCCTTCTGGGCGGTGGGTTCGTCTGGTTGTGGGAGCGCGGCAAGCGCACCCGGGCCCTGAACAGGAAGGCGGGCTTCTTCGGTGTCAGGCCCGGCGAGACCTGCCTCGTCGTGCTGCCGAACAAGTACAACGCGCCCCGCGCCGTGCACCACCGGGAGGAGATGTCCATGGGCCCCCTCACCTCGCCTCGATCGTACGATCCGCGCGGGGCGTACCGGGAGCGTTCTGGCGCAGTGTCCCGGACCCGTCCCTCGAACCGGAGTACGCCTGAAAGGTGCCCCGGAGGCCTTTGCGAACGGGGGTTCGGGGGGTTCCGGTTCAGGCGGGGGGACGTCGGCCGCGATGCCCAGGCCCGCCGCCGCCTCCCGCTGCGCTGGCCGAGGCGGCCCTGCCGGTGGGCGGGGTGGCGCTCGCCTCCTCCGGCTCAGGCCGCGTCGGCGAGCAGCCGCAGCAGGTGGTCCCGGCCCGGGGCCAGCAGCGGCGGGAGTTCCTGGGCCTGCGGGTACCACCGCTTCTCGTACTCCCAGCACAGCCAGCCGTCCCAGCCCTCACGGCTGAGCAGCTCCACGCACTCGGTCAGCGGCAGCACGCCCGCGCCCAGCGCCAGCGGAGTGGTGTCCTCCGCGGAGGCGATGTCCTTGACCTGGACGTAGCCCAGGTGCGGCGAGAGCGCCGCGTAGCTGGTGGCGGGGTCCTCGCCGCCCAGCCAGGAGTGCATCACGTCCCAGATCGCGCCGACGCTGCCGTGCCCGACCGGCCCGAGGACGCGGGCCGCGTCGGCGCCGGTGCGGTGCGAGTCGTGGGTCTCCAGCAGCAGCCGTACGCCCAGCTCCGTGGCGTACGGCGCGGCGTCGCCCAGGCGGGCGGCGGCCGAGGCGTCGGCCTCGGCGCGGTCCCGGTCGCCGCCGCCCGGGAACACGCGGACGTTGGCCGCGCCCAGGTCGTGGGCGAGCGTGAGGAGTTCCCGCAGCCCCGTCAGCACGGGCTCGTCGGGGCCCTCCGCCGCGACCCGTACGTACCCGGCGACGGTCAGGATGTCCACTCCGGCGTCCCGGAACTCCCCGGCCACCCGCGCGCGTTCGTCCGCCCCGATCCCGGGGTGCACCGGCTCCTCGGGGTGCGCGCGCAGCTCGACACCGTGGTACCCGCTCCCGGCGGCGAGTCGGGCGACGTCGGTCATGGGCATACCGGGGACGCCGAGGGTCGAGAAGGCGAGCTTCATGGGGGGCTCCATGGGTCGTGGGGGCTCGGCAGGGGCGAGGTCAATCCTGCCGTGCCGGAAACCGGTAACCCAGGACCGGCGACCCC
This sequence comes from Streptomyces sp. BRA346, assembly GCF_052851135.1. Classification (NCBI taxonomy): domain Bacteria; kingdom Bacillati; phylum Actinomycetota; class Actinomycetes; order Kitasatosporales; family Streptomycetaceae; genus Streptomyces; species Streptomyces sp. BRA346. The sequence goes on from NZ_JAIWIH010000010.1 coordinate 119,122, forward strand.
AAACCATTCCTCACCCCGCTGCCAGCCGCCACAGTGACGTGACCTCCGCCGCCCGGGCCGCGTGCAGCGGGTCGGTGGGGTCGGCGGCGCGGGGGTGGGCGGGGCGGGTGTCCAGCCGGTCGACGACGCGCAGCCCCGCGGCCTCGAACGCGCCCAGCAACTCCTCACGGGTCCGCAGCCCCAGGTGCTCGGCGAGGTCGGAGAGGATGAGCCAGCCCTCGCCGCCGGGAGTGAGGGCGTCCGCGAGCCCGTTCAGGAAGCCGTGCAGCATGCGGCTTCCGGGGTCGTATACGGCGTACTCGACCGGCGAGCTGGGGCGGGCCGGGACCCAGGGCGGGTTGCAGACCACCAGCGGGGCGCGGCCCGGCGGGAAGAGGTCCGCGCGGACCACCTCCACCCGTTCGGCGAGCCCCAGCCGCGCCACGTTCTCCCGCGCGCAGGCCAGCGCCCGCTCGTCCTGGTCCGTGGCCACCACGCGCTCGATGCCGCGCCGCGCCAGCACGGCGGCCAGCACGCCCGACCCGGTGCCGATGTCGAAGGCGGCCGTGCGGGAGGCGGGCAGCGGGGCTTCGGCCACCAGGTCGACGTATTCGCCGCGCACCGGCGAGAAGACCCCGTAGTACGGATGGACACGGTCGCCGCCGAGCGCCGGGATCTCGACGCCCTTCTCGCGCCACTCGTGCGCGCCGATCAGGCCGAGTAACTCCCGCAGCGAGATCACCGAGGGGCCGTGCGCCGCGCCGTACACCTGCGCGCACGCCTCCCGCACGTCGGGCGCTCGGCGCAGCGGTACGGCGAGGTCGGCGTCCAGCGGTACGAGCAGCATGCCCAGCAGCCGGGCCCGCCGCCCCTGCTCCTGCCGGTGCCGGTGGAACGCCTCGGCCGCGCTCTCCGCCGGTCCGCGCCGCCCCCGGGGCCGCCGCGGCCCCCGGTCGACCCGCCGCGCCAGCGCGGCGAGCAGCTGCCGGGCGCCCTGGTAGTCCCCGCGCCACAGCAGCGCGGTGCCCTCGCAGACGAGACGGTAAGCGGCGTCGGCCGTCATCCGGTCGTCCGCGACCACAACCCGTCGCGGCGGCGGCGCGCCGCTCTCGGAACGCCACTGGGCGGTCCGGGGCCCGCCGTCCTCGGTCCACTCGATGAGGTGCTGCGTACTCAGGGGAGACACCCTTGCTCTCGTGCCGTGCGCACCTGCGGTGCGTATGGGGTGATCCTTGCGGTACGGACCGCCTGACGCGAGCGGTTTTCGAGAACGTGGCGCCGCTCGTGCCCCAGGTTGTCGGCCGATTGAGGGGGCAAAACCCGTTTCCTCGCACCCTTTTCGGGGAATGATCTCTGCACGCTGGCAGGGGGTTTTCAGCGACATGGGGGGCATAAATGAGCGGTACGTCATCACGGTCGCATCAGAACGGCCACAAGGTAAAGCAGCTCGCACTCAAGCCGGTCCCGCCTCTCCCACAGGGACCGCCGCCCGAGCGCGACCGCGGTCGTTTCAGCGATGAATGCACCGACCGCCACCTCGCCTCGATGATGGCCAAGGTCAAGAGCGGGGAGATCATCGCGACTCCCGGCAGCAGGGCGGACGGCGAAGACCGTGACATTCATGAGGAGGAATGGCGGGCACACGACCGGCACGGGCCCTATGGACAAGGGCGTCGCCGCAGGAATTGACGCCACGCGGGTGCGCGTCGACCGGCCTATGGTTCGTGGATGACGAGCGCTCTCCGTCTGGAGAAGATCACCCCGGACAACCTCGACGCCGCGATCGGGCTACGGGTCCGTCCGGATCCGGAACTGTGGGCGTTCCTGGCATCACGTCACCGCGGCGAGATCCTTTCCGGCACGATCGCGGCGATCGAACGCTTCGGGGTGTTCGTGGCGTTGGACGACGGCCCCGATCATCCGATCTTCCCCGGCGTCGGGTTCATCTCGATCCCCGAACTGTCCTGGCGACGCTTCGAGGCCGCTTCGGACGTCGTCCAGGTCGGGCAGCGTGTGTCCTGTGTGTTCCTTCAGTTCGACACCTGGAATGGAGAGGCCAGGCTCTCCTTGAGAGCGAGACAGCCGGACCCGTTCCAGGAGTTCGCCGACAGCGTCGGGGTGGGCCGGAGGCTTCGGGGGCAGATCACCAAACTGGTCCCCTTCGGTGCCTTCGTCCAGGTCGCCGAGGGCGTTGAGGGCCTGGTCCCTCTTCAAGAACTCACCTCGACACCCGTGGCAACTCCGCAGGAGGCCGTTGCGACCGGCGACGAGGTGACGGTCACCGTCACCGACGTCGACCGGGCGCGGCGCAGGCTGTTCCTCTCCCGACGTCAGGCTTGAAGAGCCCTTTCCCCGGTCATGCGAACGCCCGCGCCCAACGGCTCCACACCGGTCAGCCGGTATCCGTCAGGAATGGACTCACTTACGTGCCCGGACGAGGGGGCTGTGCCCGGTGCGTCGATCATCACGCGATCCACGGCGTTGGCGAACAACCGTGCGGCCGGGTTGGCGCGACCTTCGATGAGCACCGTACGCGCCCCGGCCTCGGTCAGGACGGACAGGGCCTTCTCGGGATCGCTGGCGAGCGAGGGGCGCGGGACTCGGAAGGCATCTTCGCCGTGGCTACCCGGCACTCCTTCCTCAATCGCTCCGTTCTGCCGAATCACCAGGTCGTGTGTGCGGCGCAGCTCATTCATGCCTCGGTCGTCATGGGGCTCGTAGGCGTCGACCGAGTATGTCCAGGTGAGGTACGGCCGTCCCGTACGCAGCGAGTGCAGCCACGGGCTGAGGACAAGCAGCGCTTCCCGCTCCAGGACGTCGCGCTCCACCTCGATACCGGCGTGTTCCAGTACCGCGGCGCCACCCTCTTCGCGTGAGGTGGGGTCCATGACCGCGATCAGGACGCGGGACACCTTGGCGTCGATCAGGGCCTGTCGGCACGGCGGCGTACGGCCGTGGTGGTTGCAGGGCTCCAGCGTCACCACCGCGGTGCCCTCCTCGGCACGCTCGCGCGCTGCGGTGAGCGCGTTGACCTCGGCGTGGTGGTCTCCCTTGCGGTGGTGGTACCCCTCTCCGACCGGTACGCCTTCGCGGTCGAGGACCACGCACCCCACGGGCGGGTTGGGACTCGTCGTTCCGAGCCCCTGGGCGGAGATGGCGATCGCTCGCCGCATGGCCGTCAGTTCGTTCGGCGTCGCCATCAGAACCCCGCGTTCTCCTTGACTGCGTCGAGCAGGTCCCGCACGGCAGCGACATTACTCGCCGCTGCAAGAGCGTTGATTGCCGTGACGGCCTCCTGGAGGGTGCGGCCGGAACCGGAATCGCGGGCCACATCGAGTTCTGACCTGCACGCTTGTCGCCATGAAGTCAGAGCTGACCAGTCCGGATGAGCGTACGGTGGTGAGGCGCTGGCCTCGCCACCCTCGTTGCGTCGCCCGGGCGCGGGCCGACTTGCGTAAAACACTGGCGAGTTGGGGCCTGCCCACTGTGGAAGAAGTCGCGCTCCTGGTGCTGTCCGAGTTGATAACGAACGCCGTGCGTCATGCACGCGTGGCCGGACGTCAGATCGAGACGCGTTACCTGCATCAGGGCGATAGCGTACGGATCGAGGTTCACGACGCGGCCGACCCGCACCCCAGGCTGATGACTCCACCCCTCCAAGCCGTGCATGGTCGGGGACTTTTCCTGGTGGATGCACTCGCCGATCAGTGGGGTGTGACCCCGAGGGCGGTGGTGGGCAAGGCCGTCTGGGCGGTTCTGGCCATTTCCGACGACGAGCGGGCCCCCATGGCCGATGGACAGCTCGGCGAGGGGTGACCAGCGGGGACCGCAGTCGGCCGGTGTCGATCCGGTCGAGGTTGGGCCTGCCGTACACCCGCGCCATGCCCACGGCGGTGCTCGGGCACGTACGTCAGGGCACCGCAGGCGTGACCGTCGCCCGAGCACCGCCCCGGGAGCGTCGGTCAGGCCCAGCGCTTCAGGAAATCGATCGCCGCGGAGTCGACCTCCGCGGGGTGCGAGGCGCTCAGGAAGTGCTGTCCGCCCTCGATGACGTCGAGGCGCGCCTCGGGGGAGCGGGTGAACATCCGTATCTCCTCTTGGGCGTTCGCCACCGAGTACACCTGGTCCGCGGTGCCGTGCAGCCACAGGATGGGGCAGCGGATCTCGTCGAGCCTGCCGTGGAGGCCGTCGCGGTCGCGCAGGTTCACCGTGCTGAGGCGGAGGCGGTGGCGGCCCGCGTCGCCGGTGTAGTTCGCGCGGTAGGTGGCGAGCCAGAAGTCGCGTTCTTCGTCGGAGACGCCGCCCAGGGCCGTGTCGAGCACCGCGTCCACGAGCTCGTCCGGTACGACCCAGTCCTCGCCGACCGGGTCGGCGAGGGCGTCGACGAGCGGCGTGTTGAACTCGACGCCGTCCCAGCACCCCAGGTCGCGGCTGCGGGGGCTCTCGAAGTCCATCGACGTGCCGAGCGCCATGATGCCCTTCACGACGTCCGGGGCGAGCAGCGCCATGCGGGCCGCCACCCAGCCGCCTTGCGAGGTCCCCAGCACGAAGGCCTCGCGGATTTCGAGGGCCTCGAGGACCTGGAGGTTCGCGATCGCGCTGTCCCAGAAGGTGAAGTGCGGGTACGAGGCCCTCGTGCGGCCGTGCCCGTAGGGCTCCAGGGCGAGCAGGTTGGCGGCGGACGCGAGCGCCGGGTCGGCGAACTGCGGCCGGTACAGCTCGGCCGAGGTGGTGTACGAGTTGATCAGGACCAGCGTCGGGAGCGCGGGGTCGTACGGCCTGGCGAAGGTGTACCCGACGGTCGACCCTCCCAGGTGGGGTATCTCGACGGTCTGCTCGATCTTGCTCATCAATTAACTCCTTGGGTCACGCATGGGGAATCTCTTGAATCAGGTCGTCACCAAGATCAAATCACCCTCGCGGCTCCGCCCGGCGGCGTTTCCCGTACGCGACGGTCAGCACGGCCAGCAACGGCCCCCACAGAACCAGCGGCGCGTAGCAGACGAAGAACGACAGGGTCTCCCAGCCGCCGACCTCGCTCGGGGAATCGCCGGGAAGGTCGTCGCCGCGGATCGTCGTGCCCCTGAACTCGGCGACGGGCGCCAGGAGGGTGAACAGAACCGTGAGGAGGGCGGCTCCGGTCGCGGCCGGGATGACCGCCGCCTTCGGCGGGACGCGGCGGCCGCGCAGGAACGGGAGCCAGTGCGGAAACACCTCGCCCCACCGGGCGATCAGGCCGAACGCCGTGAACGCGAGCGCCTCGGAGAGGGCCGACAGGAAGACGACGTACGCGCGCTCGCCGACGCCGATCCCGCGGTCGAACGCGGCCGGGAGCCTCCACAGGCTGGACGGCAGGACGGCCAACGGTATGGCGCAGGTGAGGAGGTGCGTCCGACGGGACACTCCGGCGACGGGTTCGTGCGCCGCCCGCCACGCGGTGCGGAGTCGGCCGGGGCGGACGGCGGCGGGTGCTGCGACTGGGTCGACGGTTTCGACGGGTTCGGCGGCTTCGACAGGTTCGGCGTGACGGAGTGGTTGCATGCGCGGTCCTCGGTGTCCGTGGTGGGCAGGCCCGTTCCGGCATGACCATCGCAGTCGGGAGGCCCGCCGCGGATCGCTCCACGGGCCGAACTCGGCTCCACCGCATAGGCGACCGTGGATGCGACCGCAGCATGACGGCAGGGTGCGGAACGGCCGTCAGACGTCTGGCCGCCTCATGATCCCCGTCCTACAGTGGGAGCGCTCCCGCACACCCTCCCGCACACCTTCGCAGCGGATCTGGAGGCGTTATGAGTTGTCATGGGCATGTTCGGAGATGGGGGCTTCGCGCCTCCGCCGTCGCCTCGGCCGCGACGCTGCTGACCACCGTGGCGCTGGTGGGCACCGCCGACGCGCACGGGTCGGCCATCGGCCCGGCGTCGCGGAACTACGGCTGCTGGAAGCGGTGGGGCGGTGACTTCCAGAACCCGGAGATGAAGACCAGGGACCCCATGTGCTGGCAGGCGTGGCAGACCGACACCAACGCCATGTGGAACTGGAACGGCCTCTACCGCGAAGGGGTCGCGGGCAACCACCAGGCCGCGCTGCCCGACGGGCAGCTGTGCAGCGCCGGGCACACCTCGTCCGGCCGCTACAACGCGATGGACGTGCCCGGGAAGTGGGCGGCCACGTCGGTCGGCACCAGCTTCACCTTCAAGAACCACGACCAGGCCAAGCACGGCGCGGACTACTACCGCATCTACGTCACCAAGCAGGGCTACGACCCCGCGACCCAGCCGCTGCGCTGGAGCAACCTCGAACTCGTCGCCCAGACCGGCAAGATCGCGCCCGGGGCGGGGGAGCCCTCCACCGAGCCCAGCCTCAACGGGGTCACCGTCTCGATCCCCGTCAACGCCCCCGGGCGCACCGGCCGCCATGTGGTCTTCATGATCTGGCAGGCCAGCCACTTCGACCAGACCTTCTACTCGTGCAGCGATGTGATCTTCCCGGGCGGCTGACCGGCTACGTGAGCAGGACGAGCCGCCAGTCCTGCGCCGTCACGGGCCCCGCGCCGTACCCCGGGTGCGGCTCCTCGGCGGTCAGCTCGAACCCCGCCCGCTGGTAGATCCGGCGGGCGGCGGCCTGGACGTCGGTGGTCCACAGCACCAGCTCGCGGTAGCCCGCCGCGCGGGCGAAGTCCACGCACGCCGTCACCAGCCGCTCGCCGAGCCGCAGGCCCCGCGCGTCGGGTTCGACGAACAGCAGCCGCAGCCGGGCCGTCGCGGGCGCCTCGTCCCGTACGCACATCACCGACCCGACGGGGCGGCCGTCGCGCTCGGCGATCCACACGCGCTCGTACGCCGGGTCGTGCCGGGTGCCGAAGTCCCCGACGATACGGGCGACCAGGGCCTCGAACGTGGTGGTCCAGCCGTACTCCCGGACGTACTCGACGCCGTGCCGGTGGACGATCCACCCCAGGTCGCCGGGGCCGGGCTCGCGCAGTGATACCTCTGTCATTCCGCCAGCCCCCGCCCTCAGCGCCGCGGGGGCGCCGTCGAGGCGCGGGCCATCAGCTCGGCGCGCACCATGGCCACCCCGCCCGGCGGCTGCGGTTCGCGGCCGAGGGCGAGGCGTCCGGCGCGTACCCCGGCGTCGTGCAGCGGCAGCCGGACCGTGGTCAGGGCGGGGACGGCGTCGGCGCTGAAGGGGAGGTCGTCGAAGCCCGCCACCGAGACGTCCTCGGGGATGCGCAGTCCCTGGTCGCGCAGGGCCGCGCAGACGCCGAGGGCGATGGTGTCGTTGGCGGCGACGATGGCGGTCAGACCGGCGTCGCGGCGCAGGAGTTCGAGCGTGGCGTCGTAACCGGAGGCGCGGTCGTAGAGGCCGTGGACGGTCAGCTGTTCCGCGCCCTCGGCCAGCCCGGCCGCGGCCAGGGCCTCGCGGTGGCCCTCCAGCCGGTGGCGGGTGGTGGTGCGGTCGGCGGGGCCCGCGACGTAGCCGATGCGGCGGTGGCCGAGGGTCAGCAGATGCTCCGTCAGACGCCGGGCGCCGCCGCGGTTGTCGAACGTGAGGGTGATCGCGTCCTCGATCGGGGGCCGCCCGCACAGCACCACCCGGGTGCCGGAGGCGGCGAGCCGGGACGCCTTGGCGGCGACCGCTGCGGCGTGGTCCGGGTGCTCGACCGCGCCGCCGGTGAGGACGACGGCGGCGGCGCGCTGCCGCTGGAGCAGGGTGAGGTAGTTCAGCTCGCGCTCGGGCGAGCCGCCCGTGTTGCAGATGACGGCCAGCTTCTCGCCACCGCGCACGGACTCGCCGCCGGAGCCATTGGACGTACCCGAGCCACCGTTGCCCCCGGGCCCGCCCGGCGCGCCCATCTCGGACTGCACGGCGCCCGCGATGATGCCGAAGAAGGGGTCAGCGATGTCGTTGACCAGCACCCCGACCAGATCGGACGTGGCGGCCGCGAGAGCGCTTGCCGGGCCGTTGACCACGTACTCCAGGTCCTCGACGGCGCGCAGCACCCGGGCCCGGGTCGATTCGGCAACCGGATAGTTGCCGCTCAGGACGCGCGACACGGTCGCCGCCGAGACCCGAGCCCGGGCGGCCACATCGGCCAGGGTCACTGCCATGTTTCCTCCGTTGGATGGTCACCTGGGCGCCCGTGGGACACCGGGTGCGCTGGTGGGGCCGGGTCCATCATGCCTCCTTTCGGAAGGACCGGCTTTGGCGGTGGGGGATACCGAATCTCTGGATCGGAGTCGCAAAGCGGCGAAGCCCGCCGCGATGTCAGCGGTGGCCGGTAGAGTGCTTGCACCGGCTTTGACCAGGGGAGATGCGGAGGTGGGGGGCGTTGCTGCGTGCGTACAAGTTTTTGATGCGACCCACCGTCCGCCAGGCTCGGGCCTTGACGGAGATGTTGCGGGACCATTGTTCGCTTTACAACGGCGCTCTTCAGGAGCGCCGGGACGCCTATCGGCATGCCTCGAAGACGAGCATCAAGTACGGCAACCAATCGGCTCAGCTCAAGGAGATACGGGCGTTAGACCCGGAGCATCAGGGCCGCTGGTCGTTCAGTTCGCAGCAGGCGACGCTGCGTCGCCTGGACAAGGTGTTCGCCGCGTTCTTCCGACGTGTGAGGAATGGCGAGAAGCCTGGCTACCCACGCTTCAAGGGTGCCGGGCATTTCGACACTGTGACCTTCCCCAGGGACGGAGACGGCTGTCGCTGGGACTCCACCCCACAGGACCCCGCGACCCGCGTCCGGTTTCAAGGCGTCGGGCACGTCAAGGTGCACCAGCACCGGCCCGTGAAGGGCCGCGTCAAGACGATCAGCGTCAAGCGGGAAGGCCGCTGCTGGTACATCGTCCTCGCGTGTGATGAGGTGCCCGCCGTGCCACTTCCGGCCACAGGATCGATCGTCGGCATTGACATGGGCACGGTGTACTTCTTCACCGACTCGGACGGCCTGCATGTCCAGAATCCGCGGTTCCTGGAGACGATGGCGAAGGAGCTGGCCGCTGCCCAGCGGCACCTTGCGACGTTCCCCAAGGGGACGAAGCGCCGTACAAAGCCGCACCGGGTGGCGGCCCGGAAGGTGGCCAAGCTGTACGCCAGGGCCCGGCGGCAGCGGGCCGACCATCACCACAAGCAGGCGCTTGCCCTCGTGCGTGACCATGACGTGATCGGGCACGAGAAGCTGAACACGGCGGGCATGACCAAGGCCCCTGCGTCCAAGCCCGACCCCGAGCAGCCCGGTGCGTTCCTGTCGAACGGCGCCGCTGCCAAAGCCGGGCTGAATCGAAGCATCCTCGACGCGGGTTGGGGGCAGTTCCTCCGGATCCTGGCGAACAAGGCTGAAAGTGCCGGTCGCCGAGTGGTCCCGGTGGAAGCCCGCAACACCTCCCGCACCTGCCCACTGGCCGCTGGGGGTTGTGGGCATGTCTCAAACGGGAACCGCGTTACCCAAGCGAAGTTCGAGTGTCTCAAGTGCGGGTTCGTCGAGAACGCCGACCGCGTAGGCGCACTCAACGTCCTCCATAGGGTCGGGCTGGCCCTCTGCGCGACGGCTTAGCCGCCGTTGCGGGAAGTTCGCCGCTTCAGCGGTGGGCGGAGTCACGGTCTCACTGGTCAGCGCCGTCGCGGCCATCGTGTATCGAACCGGGAACGGGCGCGGGAATCTGCTCGCCGGGGTCTTGTCCTGACATCCGCGCCGTGCCTAGGGTCGTCCCCCAGCAAGCGCTTTCCGTCCCGTTGGCGAGGAGCCCCACTCCATGGCCTCAGCAGCCACCGCCCGTATCCGCGCCGCAGTCATCGGCACCGGAGCCATCGTCACGGGCAGCCATCTGCCCGCCCTGCGCGATCACGCCGACCGGGTCGAGCTGGTCGCCGCGGTCGACGTGGACGAGGACCGGCTCGACACCTTCCGCGCGATGGCCGCCGAGAGCGCCGGATTCACCGTCGCCGGCTACCCCGACGTGGCCGCGATGCTGAAGGCCGAGCGCCCCGACCTGGTCCTCATCGGCACCCCGCCGTCCCTCCACCGCGAGCAGACGGTGGCCGCGCTCGAAGCGGGTGCCTGGGTGCTGTGCGAGAAGCCGCTGTGCCTGACGCTCGCCGAGTACGACGAGATCGCCGCGGCGGAAACGGAGGCGGGCGGGCCGTACGCGTCCGTGGTCTTCCAGCACCGCTACGGCTCGGGCGCCGTCCACGCCCAGGACCTGCTGACCACCGGCGCGCTGGGCCGCCCGCTGGTGGCCCACTGCCAGACCACCTGGCACCGGGACACCGCGTACTACGCCGTCCCGTGGCGCGGCCGCTGGGACAGCGAGGGCGGCGGCCCCTCCATGGGCCACGGCATCCACCAGATGGATCTGCTGCTGCACCTCCTCGGCGACTGGACCGAGATCCGCGCCATGGCCGGGCGGCTGGTGCACGACGTGGAGAGCGAGGACGTGTCCACCGCGCTGGTCCGCTTCGGATGCGGCGCCATGGCCACCGTCGTCAACAGCGTGCTCTCGCCCGACGAGGTCAGCCGCATCCGCATCGACTGCGCGGACGCCACCGTCGAGCTGACCCACCTCTACGGCCACCGCAACGACGACTGGGTCTACACCCCCGCCCCGCACGTGCGCGACGAGCCCGCCCGGCAGGAGCGCTGGCGCACCCCCGCCGCCGATCTGCCCAGCTCCCACGCGGCCCAGCTGACCGGGCTGCTGGACGCCATGCGGGACGGCGTACGGCCGCCGGGCAGCGGCCCGGACGCCCGCCGCACCCTCGAATTCATCGCCGCGCTCTACAAGGCGGCCTTCACCGGGCAGCCCGTGCACGCGGGGGAGATCGCGCCCGGCGACCCGTACTACGACGCCATGCACGGACACCACGCCGAGTGGGCTCCGAAGGCACCGCAGGCCACGAACGTCGCGAAGAAGGAGAGCTGAGGCCGCCATGACCCAGCAGATCACCGTCACCCACACCCACGGCGAGCGGATCTCGGTAGCCTCCGGCGGCGTCGAGCTGATGGCCTACGTCTACGCGCCCGACCCGGACGCCTTCGAGGCCCGCAAGCCGTACGCCCACCCGCTGCGCACCCTCGCCGGAAGCCCGGTCTCCGGCTACCGGCCCAACGACCACCGCTGGCACAAGGGCCTCCAGATGACGTCCAGCCATCTGTCCGGCCAGAACTTCTGGGGCGGCAACTCCTACCTCGGCCCCGACCAGGGCTACCAGCGGGTCGAGGAGCGGGTCGGCTCGATGCGGCACGACGGCTTCGAGGAGTTCACGGTCACCGACGACCGGCTGCGCTTCACGGAGAACCTCACCTGGGTGGAGAACGGCGGCCAGGAGTGGGCGCGCGAGCTGCGCACCATCGAGCTGCACTCCGTCGAGGCGGACGAGGGCACCTGGGCCCTGGACTGGTCCATCGACCTCACCAACATCCGCGGCGAGGCGCTGCACTTCGGCTCCCCGACCACCGCGGGCCGTGAGATGGCCGGGTACACCGGGCTCAACTGGCGCGGCCCCCGCGACTTCACCGGCGGCGACGCCTTCGGCCCTGACGGGCGCGGCGGCGAGGGCGAGGCGGGTGCCTCGGACCTGATGGGCACCCCGGCCGCGGACGCCCCCTGGGTCGCCTTCACCGGCGAGCACGACGACATCGACGCGCACTCGACGCTGCTTTTCGCGCACGCGCCGGAGAACAAGGACGCGATCCACGCCTCCCACTGGTTCGTGCGCTCCGAGCCGATCCCCTCGGTGGCCCCCTCGTGGGCGTTCTTCGAGGAGTTCGAGCTGCCGCCGGGGGAGTCCTTCGGCTACCGCTACCGCGTGGTGGTCGCCGACGGCGCGTGGGACCGGACGCGCGCCGAGAGCTACCTCAAGAACCACGGGTGGTGAGCCATATGACAGCGATGCCCGCCCCGCTGCCGGGTGGCGTGGGGATGTCCCACATCAGCGCGTACGAATGGGAGGCGGCCGACGGCGTGTGCGGCGGCAGCCCCCACCTCCACCTCGCCTGCACCGAGGCGTACGTGGTCACCGCCGGGCGGGGCGCCGTCCAGACCCTGACCGTGGCCGACGGCTTCACCGAGACGCCCCTGGAGCCGGGCGCGGTGGTGTGGTTCACCCCCGGCACGGTGCACCGCATGGTGCAGGGCGGCGGCCTCAAGGTGACCGTGCTGATGCAGAACAGCGGGCTGCCCGAGGCCGGGGACGCGGTGTTCACGTTTCCGCCCGAGGTGCTGGCCGACCCCGAGCGTTACGCGGCGGCCGCCGCCCTGCCCGCCAAGGAGGGCCCGGAGGCGGACGCGGCCGCCCGGCGCCGCCGCGACCTCGCGGTCGAGGGCTATCTGACCCTGCGCGCCGCCGCCGAGAAGGGCGACGACGGGCCGCTGCGCGCCTTCCACGAGGCGGCGGTGCGGATCGTCGCCCCCAAGGTCAAGGACTGGGAGCCGCGCTGGCGGGACGGCGCGCTCGCCGCGGCCCGGCGCACCGGTGAACAGCTGACCGCGCTCGCCGCGGGCGACCCGGCCCATCTCGCACAGGCGAAGGTCACCGCGACCGGGCCCAGCCGCCGCGGCGGCTACGGCATGTGCGGCCGCCGGGACGAGTACGAACTGCCCGGCGCGACGCTCCCGTACTACGGCGAATAAGCACCGGCATCCCCCCACACGAACAGGCATGAACACGCACATCGGCACATCACAGGAGGGAGGTCGGTCCGGCGATGCGCAAAAAAGGGACAAAGGCGTCCTGCGCCCTGGCTCTCGTCCTCACACTCGGCGGGACCCTCACGGGCTGCGGCGGCGGTGAGGGCGGCGGCTCGGGCGGCAAGGTCACCCTGCGGTTCACCTGGTGGGGCAACCCCGACCGGGCGGCCCGTACCGAGCAGGCCGTCAAGCTGTTCGAGAAGCGTCACCCGAACGTCGACATCAGCACGTCCTTCGCGGGCTTCGACACGTACAAGGCGAAGCTCGCCACCCAGGCCGCGGGCGGCGACGCACCCGATGTGATGCAGCTGGACTACCGGCAGATCAACCAGTACGCCACCTCCGGCATCCTGCTCGACCTCGGCAAGCACCGTGAGCTGCGCACCGCGGACATCGACAAGGGGCTGCTGGCCACCGGGGTCGTGGACGGCAAGCAGTACGCGCTGCCGGTCGCCCGCGGCGCCGAGGCCATACCGTACGACGCGGCGCTGTGGCGCAAGGCGGGCGTCCCCGAGCCGACGGTCGACTGGACGTGGGCCGACTGGACCGACGCGATGCGCAAGCTGAAGGCGTCGAAGAAGGACATCGGCGGCCGGGTCGGCTCCACCGACCCGGGCCAGAGCGAGGACGTCTTCGAGATCTGGCTGCGCGGCCGGGGCAAGGCCCTCTACACCGAGAACGGCGGCCTGGGCTTCACGGCCGACGATCTGACCCGCTACTGGGAGTGGTGCAGCAAGCTCCGCAAGGAGGGCCTGGTGGCCCCCGCCGAGCAGACCACCCAGATGGACGGCGCGGTGGAGAACACCCCGCTCGGGCGGCTCAAGGCCGTCTCCGACTTCAACTGGGACGCCCCGTCCAGCGGCTACGAGGCCATCGTCGGGAAGGGCGGGAAGGAGCTGAAGCTGGCCCCGCTGCCCGCCGGTGACGACGGCAAGCCCGCCCTGTACTACAAGCCGTCGATGTTCTTCGGGGCGTCCGCCACGTCCCAGCACCCCAAGGAAGCCGCCCAGTTCATCGACTTCCTGCTCAACGACCGGGCCGCCGGGGCCATCCTCGGCGCCACCCGCGGCATTCCGGCCAACGACCCGATCCGGGACAAGGTGCTGCCCAAGCTGGAGGGCTTCGACCAGGTCATCTCCGCGTACCAGAAGCAGTTCGAGGGCAAGCTCAAGGATCCGCCCGCCGCGCCGCCCAAGGGCGACGCCTCGCTGCAGTCCACCTTCCAGCGCGACTACGACCAGGTGTCGTACGAGCGCATGTCGCCGCGTGAGGCGGCGGAGAACTACATCACCGAGGCGAAGGCGGAGCTGAGGCAATGACCGCGACCGCGACCCGCCCCCAGGACGCCGCGCCCCCCGCCGCGCGCGCCAAGCGGGCACCGAAGCGCGAGAGGCAGGGCGCCGCCTGGGTGTTCCTGTCGCCATGGGTGATCGGCGCGACCGTGCTGACGCTGCTGCCGATGGCCGTCTCGCTGTATCTGTCGTTCACCGACTACGACATGTTCGACGCCCCGCAGTGGGTGGGGCTCCGCAACTACACGCAGATGTTCACGGAGGACCCCCGCTACTGGCGCTCGGTCGTCACGACGCTGACGTACGTCGTGATCGCGGTGCCGCTGCAGCTGGTGCTGGCTCTCGCCGTGGCGATCGCGCTGAAGTCCGTCAAGCGCGGCAAGGGCTTCTACCGCTCGGCGTTCTACGCCCCCTCGCTGCTCGGCGCGTCGATGTCCATCGCCCTCGTCTGGCGGGCGATCTTCAACGACGGCGGCACCGTCGACAACCTCCTCTCCGGCGTCGGCATCGACATCGGCGGCTGGATCAACCAGCCGGGCTGGGCGATCCTGTCGGTCGCGCTGCTGACCATCTGGCAGTTCGGCGCCCCCATGGTGATCTTCCTCGCCGGGCTCCAGCAGATCCCCGCCGAGCTGTACGAGGCGGCGGCGGTCGACGGGGCGTCCTGGTGGCGGCAGTTCCGCTCGATCACCATCCCGATGCTGTCCCCGGTGCTCTTCTTCAACCTGGTGCTCCAGATGATCCAGGCGTTCCAGGTCTTCACCCCCGCCTTCGCGGTCAGCGCGGGCAAGGGCGGTCCCGCCGACTCCACCCTCGTCTACACCCTCTACCTCTACGACCGCGCCTTCACCGCCTCCCACATGGGCTACGCCTCCGCCATGGCGTGGGCGCTGCTGCTCGCCATCGGCGTCGTCACCGCGGTGCTCTTCCGGACCTCCCGGGCCTGGGTCTTCTACGCCAACGACAACAACGAGGGGGCCCGATGACCACCGCCCCGATCACCGCCGACGCGCCGGTGGCCCAGCGACGGTCCACCAGCCGGATCGTGCTGCACGTCTGCCTGATCGCCGTCCTGCTGGTGATGCTCTATCCGCTGGCCTGGCTGGTGGCCACCTCGTTCAAACCGGCCGACGAGGTCATCGCCAGCCTCAAGCTGCTTCCCAGCCACCTGGAGTGGAGCAACTACTCCACCGCGATGGAGGGCGTGAACGAGGTCAGCGTCGGGCAGCTGCTGTGGAACTCGCTGCTCATCGCGTGCGGCGCCGTCCTCGGCAACGTCATCAGCTGCTCGCTCGCCGCGTACGCCTTCGCCCGGCTGCGGTTCCGGATGCGCGGGCCGCTGTTCGCCTTCATGATCGCGACGATCATGTTGCCGCACCACGCGATCCTCATCCCGCAGTACATCATCTTCAACCAGCTCGGCATGGTGAACACCTACTGGCCGATGATCCTGCCGAAGTTCCTGGCCACCGACGCCTTCTTCGTCTTCCTCATCGTCCAGTTCATGCGCGGGCTGCCGCGCGAGCTGGAAGAGGCGGCCCGGATCGACGGCTGCGGACCCTTCCGCTCCTTCTTCAGCGTCATCCTGCCGCTGACCAGGCCCGCGCTGATCACCACCGCGATCTTCACCTTCATCTGGACCTGGAACGACTTCTTCACCCAGCTCATCTACCTCTTCGAGCCGGAGAAGTTCACCCTGACCCTGGCCCTGCGCTCCTTCGTGGACGCCTCCAGCCAGTCGGCGTTCGGCCCGATGTTCGCGATGTCGGTCTTCGCCCTGCTGCCCATCGTGCTCTTCTTCCTCGCCTTCCAGCGGTTCCTGGTCGAGGGCATGGCCAACTCCGGGGTCAAGGGGTGAGACGCCGTGCCGTCCTCCGCGACCACCCGTGAACCGGGCGAGCTGACCGGTCCGCGCTTCGCCCTCTTCGCCGACGTCCTGGCGGTGGGGCTGGCCACCGCCGCCGCCTCGTTGCCGCTGATCACCGCCCCCGCCGCCATGTCCACGGCCTGTGCCGTCCTGGACCGGCGGGTACGGGAGGACGCCCCCGCCACCGCGGGCGGCTACCTCCGCGCCCTGCGGGCCCGGCTGCGCCCCGGCGACCTGCTCGCCGGGGCCGGGATGCTGGCGGGCGGCGCGCTGCTGCTGTTCAACGCGCTCGCGGCCGGGGCCGGGCTGCCGGGCGCGGTCGTCTTCCGGCCCGCGCTGCTCGTCGTCGGCGGCCTCCTCACGGTCGTCCTGCTGCGCGCTTGCGCCCGCCCCGAATCGGCGACGAGCTGGCGCACCGCGCTGCGCTCGGCCGCGTACGCCAGTGTGCGCACGCCCCGCGCGAGCCTCGTCCTGCTGCTGGCCGTGGCCACCGCCGCCGTCTGCGCCTGGGCCTACCCGCCCCTCCTCTTCCTCGTCCCCGGCCCCCTCGCGATCGCCGCCAGAGCCACGGAGCACCACCCATGAGCCTGCTTCGCCGTCACTTCCTCGCCGGAACCGCCGCCGTCGGCGGACTGCTGGCCGTGGGCGCCCCGGGGGCGTCTGCCTCGGCCCGTACCGACAAGCCGTTCCTGGACCTGCTCACCAAGGCCGCCGACAAGCGGGTGGCCGAGGTGGTGGACGGGCTCGACGCGACCCTCGCCCAGCTGAACAACCTCGGCCAGGCCCGCCCCGCCGCCCGCAGCCTGCGGCTGCTCACCTCCGTTTACGTGTGGGCCGACGCCGAGCACCACCACGACGCGGCGCTCATCGCGCCGATGACCCGGCTCGCCGACGCGCTGGCCGCCGCCCAGTTCGACGACGGCCTCTTCGACCAGGGCGCGGTGCACTCGCCGCCGGACACCGCCTTCTCGATCGTCGACCTGGGGCTGCTGTACGGCCTGCTGGACGACGACGACCATCCGTCCACCGCCACGATCCGCGCCACCCTGAAGACCATCCTCCGCAAGGCCGGGGCGGGGCTCGCCACCGGCGGGCTGCACACCCCCAACCACCGCTGGAAGGTGTGCGCCGCGCTCGCCCGCATCAACTCCTTCTGGCCCGACGCCCGCTACACCCGCCGCATCGACACCTGGCTGGCCGAGGGCATCGACCAGTACGACCGCGGGCAGTACAGCGAGCGCAGCGCCACCTACGCGCCCATCGTCACCAACCCCGCGCTGCTGACCCTCGCCCGGCTCACCGACCGGCCGAAGCTGTACGACAACGTGCGCCGCAACCTGGAGGCCACGCTCCACCTCGTGGAGCCCAACGGCGATGTGGAGACGGTGCACTCGCGCCGCCAGGACCAGAAGACGGTCAAGCATCTGTCCGAGTACTGGCTCCAGTACCGGGCGCTGGCGCTGCGCGACAAGGACGGGCGCTTCGCGGCCATGGCCGAGACCGTCCAGCGGCGCGGGGCGGACCAGACCTTCGACGAGACCCCGCTCGGGGACTTCCTCGCCGAGGTGCTGGACGAACCGGAGCTGGCCGCGCCGCTGCCGAAGGCCACCGCGGCGCCGTCCGAGTTCACCTGGCACGACAAGGACAGCGGGCTGGTGCGGATCGGCCGGGGCGCCACCCGTACGTCCCTCTTCGGCGGCACGGACTTCCCCGACGTCCACGCCATATCCTCGGGCCTGTCCACCAACCCGACCTTCTTCAAGTGGCGCAAGGGCGCCGCGATCCTGGACTCGCTGCGGCTGTCCCCGCAGTTCTTCTCGCTCGGCCACTTCCGCGCCGAGAACGTCGAGCGCACGGCGGACGGCTGGCGGCTGTGGGCGGACGTCCGCGCCGGATACCACCTGCCGCTGCCGCCGCAGCACCGCCGCCCCGACGGGCGCTACCCGCTGACCGACGACGGCCGCTTCTGGTCCGCGATGGACTTCCCGCACCGCCCCAAGGAGTGGCGCACCCTGCACACCGAGGTGCGGGCGACCGAGGCGGACGGCGGCTGGAACCTGGACGTCGAGGTCGGCGAGTCCGCGGTCCCGCTCGCCCTCGAACTGTGCTTCCGCAGCGGCGGCACCCTCACCGGGGTCGAGCCCGTGCCCGGTCAGAAGGACACGTACCAGCTGGTCAAGGGGTACGGGACGTACACCTCGGGCGATGACGTGATCACCTTCGGCCCGGGCAACGGCAGCGGCCCGCGCCAGCCCGCCGTGGTGGACCCGGGGGAGCGCTACACCTGGATGGGCGGCGATCTGCCGGTGTCCGGGCTGCGGGTGCTGATCACCGGTCGTTCGCCCCTCGCCTATCGCTTGACTCTGCGATGACTTCGCGATGAAGCGCTGACCGTTCCTGTGCCGCCCCTGTGTCCGCTCTGTACAGGGGGTGGCCGGGGCGGTTAGCGTAGCTACTAGTAAGCGCTTACTGTGAAGCGCTTACTACGAGACCTTTGGTGACTACGAGACCTCTGGTGACTCTGGTGAGGAGACGAAGCCACGTGACACGCAAGACCGTGCGGATCGCCTTGAACGGTGTGACCGGCCGGATGGGATACCGCCAACACCTCGTCCGGTCCCTCCTCGCCATCCGCGAACAAGGCGGCATCGACCTCGGCGACGGCAGCGTGCTGTGGCCCGAACCGCTGCTCGTCGGCCGCCGCGAGCACGCCCTGAAGGCGATGGCCGAGCGCCACGGCCTCGACCCGGTCGCCGACGTCTCCACCGACCTGGACGCCGTGCTCGCCGACGAGACCGTCGACATCTACTTCGACGCCCAGGTCACCTCCGCCCGCGAGGAGGCCATCAAGAAGGCCATCGCGGCGGGCAAGCACATCTACACCGAGAAGCCGACCGCCACCGGCCTCGACGGCGCCCTCGAACTGGCCCGGCTCGCCCAGGCCGCGGGCATCAAGCACGGCGTCGTCCAGGACAAGATCTTCCTGCCGGGGCTGCTGAAGCTGAAACGGCTCATCGACGGCGGCTTCTTCGGGAAGATCCTCTCCATCCGCGGCGAGTTCGGCTACTGGGTCTTCGAGGGCGACTGGCAGAGCGCCCAGCGACCCTCGTGGAACTACCGCGCCGAGGACGGCGGCGGCATCGTCGTCGACATGTTCCCGCACTGGGAGTACGTCCTGCACGAGCTGTTCGGCCCCGTCCGCACCGTCCAGGCCCAGGCCACCACCCACATCCCGAACCGCTGGGACGAGCAGGGCAAGCCGTACGACGCCACCGCCGACGACGCGGCCTACGGCATCTTCCAGCTCGAAGGCGGCGCCATCGCCCAGATCAACTCCTCCTGGGCGGTCCGCGTCAACCGCGACGAGCTGGTCGAGTTCCAGGTCGACGGCACCGAGGGCTCCGCCGTCGCGGGCCTGCGCAACTGCCGCGTCCAGCACCGCTCGGCCACCCCCAAGCCGGTCTGGAACCCGGACCTCCCGGCCACCGAGTCCTTCCGCGACCAGTGGCAGGAGATCCCGGACAACGACGCGTTCGACAACGGCTTCAAGGCACAGTGGGAGCTGTTCCTGCGCCACGTCGCCCTCGACGAGCCCTGGCGCTGGGACCTGCTGGCCGGCGCCCGCGGCGTCCAGCTCGCCGAGCTGGGCCTCGCCTCCTCGGCCGAGGGCCGCCGACTCGACGTCCCGGAGCTGACCCTGTGACCCTCCGCCTCCCCGGGCCGGGCGGCGCGACCCGCCCCTACGAGCCCCGCACCGAGCCGCTCTCCCTGACGACCGGGGCCCCTTTGACGTCCCGCGTCGTGTTCTCGGCCGCCCATGTGGTCGCCGACCCGTACGCCGACGTCAGCCCCGACAGCCCCGCCGCCGTCGACTGGGACGCCACCCTCGCCTTCCGCCGCCACCTGTGGTCCCACGGGCTCGGCGTCGCCGAGGCCATGGACACCGCCCAGCGCGGCATGGGCCTGGACTGGGCGGGTGCCGCCGAGCTGATCCGCCGCTCCGCGGCCGAGGCCCAGGCGGTCGGCGGCCGCATCGCCTGCGGCGTCGGCACCGACCAGCTGGCCCCCGGCGACCGCACGACGGCCGAGGTGCGGACCGCGTACGAGGAACAGCTCGCCGTCTGCGAGGAGTCCGGCGCCCAGGCGATCCTCATGGCCTCCCGCGCCCTGTGCGCCGCCGCCAAGAGCCCGGACGACTACCTCGACGTCTACGGCCACCTGCTGCGCCAGGCGCGCGAGCCGGTCATCCTGCACTGGCTGGGCCCCATGTTCGACCCGGCCCTCGAGGGCTACTGGGGCAGCAGCGACCTGGACGCGGCCACCCGCACCTTCCTCGACGTGATCGCCGCCCACCCCGACAAGGTCGACGGCATCAAGGTCTCCCTGCTCGACGCCCAGCGCGAGATCGACCTGCGCCGCCGCCTCCCGGACGGGGTGCGCTGCTACACCGGCGACGACTTCAACTACCCCGAGCTGATCGCGGGCGACGACCGCGGCTTCAGCCACGCCCTGCTGGGCATCTTCGACCCGCTGGGCCCGCTCGCCGCCGAGGCCGTACGCCGCCTGGACACCGGTGACACCGAGGGCTTCCGCGCCCTGCTCGACCCCACCGTGGACCTCTCCCGCCACCTCTTCCAGGCCCCGACCCGCTACTACAAGACGGGCGTGGTCTTCCTGGCCTGGCTGGCGGGCCACCAGTCGCACTTCACGATGGTGGGAGGCCTCCAGTCGGCCCGTTCGCTGCCGCACCTGGCGCGGGCGTACGAACTGGCCGACGGCCTCGGCCTGTTCCCGGACCCGGCGCTGGCGGAGTCCCGTATGAAGCACCTGCTGTCCGTCCAGGGAGTCGCCCAGTGAACGCCGTGCCCAGGTTGAGCCTCAACCAGGAAACGATCAAGCAGTGGTCGCTGCCCGAGCTGGCGGAGGGCTGCGTCAAGGCGGGCGTCACGGGCGTCGGCCTGTGGCGCGAGCCGGTCCAGAAGTACGGCGTGGAGGCCACCGCCCGGCTCATCCGCGACGCGGGGCTGACCGTCACGTCGCTGTGCCGCGGCGGCTTCTTCACCGCGATCGACCCCGGTGAACGCGCCGCCGCCCTCGCCGACAACCGCACCGCCATCGACGAGGCCGCCACCCTCGGCACCGACACCCTGGTCCTGGTCTCCGGCGGCCTCCCGGCCGGCAGCCGCGACCTGTTCGCCGCCCGCGAGCGCATCGCCGACGCGCTGGGCGAGCTGGGCCCGTACGCCGCCGAGCGCGGCGTCCGCCTGGCCATCGAGCCCCTGCACCCGATGTACGCCTCCGACCGCTGCGTCGTCTCGACCCTCGCCCAGGCCCTCGACCTGGCGGTCCGCTTCCCGGCCGACCAGGTCGGCGTCGTCGTGGACACCTACCACCTGTGGTGGGACGACACCGTGGCCGCCCAGATCGCCCGCGCGGGCGCCGGGGGCCGCATCGCCGCCTTCCAGCTCGCCGACTGGATCACACCGCTGCCGGAGGGCGTGCTGCTGGGCCGGGGCCAACTCGGTGACGGCGCGGTCGACTTCCGCTGGTTCCGCGAACAGGTCGACGCGACGGGCTTCGACGGACCCATCGAGGTCGAGATCTTCAACCCGGACCTCTGGGCCCGCGACGGCGCCGAAGTCCTGGCCGAGGTGGCCGACCGCTACCGGTCGCTGGTGCTGTAACCGGGGCCGGGTAGGGTGCGGCCATGAACTCGGGGGAGCGCCGGATCATCGAGCCACGGCTGCGGGTACGTGACGTCCTGCTGCGCGGTGCGCTGCACGGATTGGCATCGATCGTCGTCCTGCTGATCGCCATGTGGTGCGTCGGTGACCACAACGACCGGGAGGAATTCATCGCGGTCGTCGGCGGCTTCGCGCTCGTCTTCGGCGGGGTGTTCGTCGTGTTCGGCGCGCTCTTCTGGGCGTGCTCCGGCGGCGACATCCGTCGGTGGCGCGACTTTCGCTCGATCACCAGCCAGTGGGAGGGCATCACGATCATGGCCCCGGCCATGGTCCGCTGCGGCGTCATGGCCCTGGTCCTGGCGCCCGCCGCGTACTGGCTGTACGGCCTGGTCGACGAGGCGGCGATCGGGAGCTGGCTCTACGGCTCCTGACGCCCGTTCGCCTTGTCCTCCTCCGGCGGCACCGCGTATCCGGGCACCGAAGGCCACCGCACGGTCAGCACCACCGACTCCTCCTCCGCGACCCAGGAGTGGTCGACTCCGTGCCCCCACACCACGTAATCCCCCTGCTGTTCCAGCAGGACGCTGCGGCCGGGCAGCTCCACGCGGAAGCGGCCGCTGATGAGCACCAGCAGAGCCGTCCGCTCCTCGCCCCGCACCCACTGCGCCCGCTCGTCCCCGGGCGGGTGGACACCCCACTTGATCTCCACGTCCGCACTGTGGCGGGGGTCGTCGGCGTCCTTGAAGTGCCCGAGGATCCAGCCCCGGTCCAGTGCCGCGTCCTTGCCCGCGTTGCCCACGTACACGCTGTCGTTCACGTTGCCCTTCACGCTGTCGTTCACGTCTCCGGAAGCTAGCAGCTGGCCCGCGCAACCTTCCTCCGGGCATATCGGTCGAACGAGCGTCGGCGAGCCGCGGAGGCGTCATGGACAGGTGGAGAGCGCATGGGGTGGGCGTGATGGTCCTCGCCGCCGTTTTATCGGTGGCGGGTTGCGGGGGAGAGGCCGACAATCGGCTCGTGATCGAGGGCCGCCGGCCACCCCGTACAGCGGCCCGCTGAGGGTCCCGTTCAAGGACGCCGACACCGACGACAGCGAGAGCCCGAAGGCCCTGATGGCCGCGTCGGGCGCCGCCGGGAGGGCCCTGGAATGCGACGGGGCCATCTACTCCGGCGGCCGCGGCGACCGATGGAGCGAGGGCGACGGCGGTTCGAGCCCGGAGGGCGGCCTCAAGGCTACTTCGACATCGAACAGCCCGACGTCCCGCGGGAGGGCTACCGCGTCGAGCGCACCGCGAGGGACCGGGTGCTCTACTCGCTCGATGTGCGCGGCAGGACCAAGGTCGCCGTGATCGTCGCCAAGGACCAGCCGCACCGCCCCGGCTGGGGCCCGGAGGCCAGCGCCTCCTGCGACCCGGCGGAGCTGCCGCGGAGCTTCACCGACCGGCAGGAGTACGAGATCTGGACGGATGAGAACGGCGACCGCGTACCCGTCTCCCTCCTCAGCAGCTCCGAGGGCGCGGCCCACTGCGACTGGCAGAAGGCGCACTTCCTCGGCATGGGCCGGGGCTCGGCCCACAAGCTGTACGCACGTGACCCCGACGGCGTCCTGCCGCCCGTCATGCTCACCTCCCGCTACGACGGGGACGCGACCCTGCCGCCCGACGCGAAGGACACCGGCTTCCGCCTGGACGACTGGTGGCTGTGGCTGGCGGCCGACGGATCGAAGGCGTACGTCCAAACGCCACGGGGCGTCGAGGTGTGGCCGAGGGTCAAGCGGGGGATGGGCTGCGAGTGACCCACGGCTCAACTTCGTTGTGGGGACCGCGCAGTGTGGCTAGGGTCGTCGCGGCGCGAGAGACGCGTGCTCATCGGTGACGAGGGAGCTTGATGAATATGGCTGCCGACAGCCCTCATCAGCATGCCCTCGTCCGGCCCGCATGCGGCCGGGCCCTCCGAACGACCAGGAGCACCGCGTGTCTTCTTCTTCCGCCCAACCGACTCATCCCGACCTGACCACCGACCGCCTCGTCCTGCGGTCATGGACCCCCGCCGACGTCACCGCCGTGCTGGACGGCGCCCGGGCGTCGCACTGGGCCGACGACTTCCCCGCCGAGGGCGACCGGGCCATCGCCGGGCTCTTCGCCGAACACCCTGCCTGGTGGGGCCCGTACGGCCACCGGCTGATCATCGAGCGGGCCACGGGGCGGGTGATCGGCTCGATCGGCCTGTTCTGGCCGCCGAGCGACGGCGCCCTCGAAATCGGCTACGGCATCGTGCCGTCCCGCCGGGGCCACGGCTACGCCCCGGAGGCCACCCGCGCCCTCACCGCGTTCGCGCTCGGCGCGCCGGGCGTCCACACGGTGCACGCCACCGTGGAGCTGTCGAACCCGCCCTCCATCAGGGTGCTGGAGAAGTCCGGCTTCCGGCGCCACAGCACACCACCCGGCCAGACCCAACCCGATCAGAACGTGGCCCGCTACCAGGCGCACTGACGTCCCTCTCAGCGTGGCCGGGAGGGGGGATGGGCGCGACCGGGGCTCGCCACCACGATCAGGGCGATACCGGCGGCCGACCCCAGGACGTTGGATCAACCCCGGGGGCGCGGGCCGCGTCCGTCACTCCGCAGGGGCAACTCAACGCCCCTGCGGTGACCCGGAGGTTCACGGATGAGACAGCGAACGGCACGCACTGGCTTATGCGCCTTGGCGGTGACCCTGGCCGTGGGCGCGGCAACCCTCACGCCCGCGCACGCGGCCACGGCCGTCACGAAGGACGGCCACGAGGCGACGCGGGACGCGCTGCGGCAGTGGGTGGCGGAGGGCGGGACGCCCGGGGTGGCGGCCATGGTGCGGGAGGGCGGGGAGACCTGGTTCGGGTCGGCGGGGTACGCGGACACCGACACCGGCAGGAAACGAACGCCCGAGGAGCACTTCCGGGCGGCGAGCATCACCAAGCCGTTCATCGCGACCGTTCTCCTCCAACTGGAGGCGGAGGGGCGGCTGAGCCTGGACGACTCGGTCGATACGTGGCTGCCCGGGGTGGTGCGGGGCAACGACAACGACGGTCGCAAGATCACCCTGCGAAGCCTGCTCAACCACACCAGCGGCCTCTACAACTACACCGATGACCCGGACTTCCAGGTCAACGTCTCCGGCAGCGGCTTCCCCCAGCACCGCTACGACACCTACGCGCCCGAGGACCTGGTGGCGGTCGCGATGAAGCACTCCCCACCGGGCGGGAAGCCGTGGTACTCGAACACCAACTACGTCCTCGCGGGCATGGTCATCGAGAAGGTGACGGGACGCTCCTACGCCCAGGAGGTCGAGCGGCGGATCATCAAGCCGCTGAAGCTGCGCGAGACGTTCTTCCCCGGCACCGGGCCGAAGATGCCGAAGCCGCACCCCGTCGCGTACTCCTGGCTCCACGACGATTCCGCCGACGCGCCGGTCCACGACGCCACCGAGCAGAACATGAGCTGGCTGGGCGCGGCGGGCGAGCTGATCTCCACCGCCGGTGACCTCAACCGCTTCGACCGTGCTGTGAAGCGCGGCCGGTTGCTGCCCCGCGCCCAGCTGGACGAGATGCTGAACGCGGTGCCCTCGGACGGGGTGATCGAGTACGGGCTGGGGGTCGAGGTGGCCACCCTGTTCTGCGGTGTGAAGGTGGTGGGCAAGACCGGCCGTACCAATGGCTCGCTGTCGGTGATGGTGGGCACGGAGGACGGCACGCACCAGCTGGTGTTCAACGCCAACGGCGACCGGCTCCCGGACTCGGCCCGCTACTTCGACGTGATCGAGGCGGAGTTCTGCGGCCGCGCGGTCACAGATCGATAACTTCGGAAAATCGTGCAACCCTTCCGGGCCTCGGCAGGTCGTACCTGGCATCGGGCTTCCTGGGAGGGGATCCGGGGGGATTCAGAGGGAGCCCTGTGGAGGGGGAAACGAGGGGCCTGGTCGACGGACCGGGCCCCTCGAAACGTGTCCGCGCCTCGTCTCAGCGCAGGTCGCGGCTCACCGGCCGGTCGTGCCTCAACTCGCCGAAGAGCTTCTTCGCCCGGGCCGTGTTCCACCGTACGGCGCTGCCCTTCGAGGTCCGGAAGTCCCGGTTGGAGACGGGGACGTTGACCCGCTTCCCGTCACCGGCCGTCACGCCCTTCATCGCCTGGAACAGCGACAGGAGATCGGGCATCTCCATGCCCTTGTCGACGATGAGCGTGTCCAGCCCCGCGCGCATCGTCGGGTACATCGTGAACGGGTCGAGGGCGACGCCCGGCGTGGCGGCCTTGTGGGCGAGCGCGGCGAGGAATTTCTGTTGATTCTTTGACCGTCCGAGGTCGCCCTCGGCCTCTTGGTGGCGCTGCCGGACGAATGCGAGTGCCTTGGCGCCGTCGAGGTTGTGACAGCCCTTGGTCAGATTCAGGCCCGATTTCTCGTCCCGTACATTCTTCTTCACACACATGTCCACGCCGCCGACCGCGTCCACCAGGCCCACGAATCCCGCGAATCCTATTTCCGCGTAGTGGTTGAGGCGCAGACCCGTGTTTCGCTCGATGGTGCGGATGAGCAAATCGGGGCCGCCGAGGGAGTAGGCCGCGTTCAGCTTGTTCCGGGCCGCGGGGTAGTGCTTGCCGGTCTCGGGGCGGATGAACGAGGGAATCGTCACCCATGAGTCACGGGGGAGGCTCATCAGCGTGCTGCCGTGGGCACCGGTGTGGAGCACCATCATCGAGTCGGTGCGGCCGCCGTCGGCGGAGCCGGTGTGCAGCTGCTTCTTGGCCGCGCCGGACAGCCCCGAGCGGCTGTCGGAGCCCACGATCAGGTAGTTGGTGCCCTTGCCCGGCGGGCGGTCCGCGGCGGCCTTGTCGAGGTCGACCTTGCGGTCGAGCGTGCTGTCGGCCCAGACGTAGGTACCGGCGGACGCCACGAGCGGGACGGAGACCAGGAGGGCCACCGCCCGCGCGATCCGGCGGCGCCGGCTGGCCGGTTGCTTGGGCGGTCTCCGTCTGAGGGTCGGCCCGCCGCCGGAGCCCGCCCCGCCCTGGCCCGGGCCCGCCGCCCCGCCCCCGCGCTGGGACGGGATCCCCGGCCGCCCCACGGCGGCCGGGGAGGAGAGGGAGATCACCGTGGCCGCCGAGGGCGAGGACGCCAGCGGGCTCGCCGGTGCCGCGTAGGTCAGCGGGTCCGCCGGTGCCGCGTAGGTCAGCGGGTCCGCCGGGGGCACGTACGTGCTCGGCGGCGGCATCAGGTGCGCCTGGTGCGCCTGGTGCGCCTGATGTGCCTGATGCACGTACTCGCCGTAGCCCCACACCTCGCCCGTGAGGACGTGCGGCGTGTCCATCCCGCCGCCGTACTGGTTCCTGTCGGTCCGCCCGTCCGCCCACTCGTTCATGGCGCGCCAGTCTGCATGTTCACCAGTCCTACATCAAATAGACGACAGTTCTTCATGATCGTTCGATCGGAGTTGCTGGGCGGCGGTGCCCGAGCGGTGCATGCGGTGCCACGTCAGCCGGGCGCCGAGCAGCGCGGCGACCACGGACTGGATGACCACCAGGTACATCAGCTGCCGGTAGACGAAGAGCTGGAACGGCAGCGACCACAGCGACCGCATCCGCTCCCCGTCCAGCCGCAGCGCGTATCCGGCGCACACGAGCTGGACCGCGAGGAACGCGCACCAGATCCCGGCCGACTGCACGGGGCTGAGGAAGAGCGCACCGTACAGGGCGAACAGGTCGACGACCGGCGCGATCAACGGCAGCAGCACCTGGAAGACGACCAGGTACGACAGCCCCCGGCGCCCGAAGCGCCCGGCCGGGCCCAGCTCGACGGCGGCCCGGCGGTGCTTCCACATGGACTGGAGCGTGCCGAAGCACCAGCGGTAGCGCTGCCGCCACAGCTGGCGCAGCGAGGTGGGCACCTCGGTCCAGGCGACGGCCGTCTCCTCGTACACCACCCGCCAGCCGGCCCGCCACAGGGCCATGGTGAGGTCGGTGTCCTCGGCGAGGGTGTCCTCGCTGACCCCGCCGACGCCCAGCAGCGCGTCCCGGCGGAAGGCGCCGATGGCGCCGGGGACGGTGGGCATGCACTCCAGCACCTCGAACATCCGGCGGTCGAGGTTGAAACCGAAGA
>NZ_JAIWIH010000011.1:0-135770 GCF_052851135.1 Streptomyces sp. BRA346
GTCCGGATCGGCGTAGACGGCTACGCTCGCGATCCCGGCATCCCGGCAGGCACGGGCAACACGGACAGCGATCTCGCCACGATTGGCGATGAGCACCTTGCGCACGATGGCTCCCTCCTTGAAACAAGCCGAGTTTAGGTACAGGCAACACCCCACGCCGAGAAGCACTCGGGCGTGAGCTTGGCCACACGGAGCGTTAGACCTGCCCAGGGCAGACAGCCGAATCCCCCGTCGCTCCACGGTACGCCCGGTTTTCGGGCCCGCGGCGGAGTCCGCGCTGTGTCCAGGATCTCTGCCCCGCCGTCCTGGGGAGCTTCACGTTTCTTTGTGGGATCCCTACGAACGAGTGGCGGAAACTTTGCCGCACCGTCCTGTGCGCGAGAGCCCCTCGCGCACCTCTTGTGGGGCGGCTTACCCGTTAGTAGCGTTCGCGATGTCGAACCGGAAGAGGTGGGCGGGGTGGCACGCAGACCAGTGGCCGCGGTGGCGGCCGTGACGCTGATGCTGGAAGCGGTCGGCATAGCGCTGCTGAACTGGATCCTGGGCCTGGTCGTGGACCGGCAGCAGATGTCCCTGGGCGGCATGGACACCGACGCGATGTCCGTGGGCACTTGGGTCGGCGGCGGCATCTTCGGCGTCTATCTGCTGCTGTGCGGCGCGGTGCTGCTCCGTATGGCGCTGCGCGACCGCGCGCCCGGCCGTTTCGGCCGCATCCTCCTCGTCACCTGCGCGGTGACGCACGGCGTGGTGGGCGCGTTCTCGGTCGGCCTGGTGGGCTGGCCCGCGTTCGCGTGTCTGATGGTGGTGCTGGGACTGGTGGTGCTCAGCCTGCTGGCGTACGAGCCGGGGGGCGCGCCCCGGGGCGGGACCGCCGAGGCCGAGAGCGGCCAGGACGCCCCCAACCCGGCCTGAGGGCCTTTCAACGCATCGATCGGACTCTCAGGCCCAGAGGTCGGTGATGCCCACGCCGATCTCGGCCAGCAGCGTGCGCAGCATCGGCAGCGACAGCCCGATCACATTGCCCGCGTCGCCCTCGATGCCCTCGATGAACGGCGCCGAACGCCCGTCGAGCGTGAACGCGCCCGCCACGTGCAGCGGTTCGCCGCTCGCCACGTACGCGGCGACCTCGGCGTCGGTCGGCTCGCCGAAGTGGACCGTGGTGGAGGCGGTGGCCGAGGTGCGGCGGCCGCACGTGGTGTCGATCACGCAGTGGCCGGTGCGCAGGACGCCCGGGCGCCCACGCATCGACTTCCAGCGGGCGGTGGCCTCCTCGGCGTCCGCGGGCTTGCCGAGCGCCTGCCCGTCCAGCTCCAGCACCGAGTCGCAGCCGACGACGATCGCCCCGTCGGCCTCCGCGAGACCGGCCACGGCCGCCGCCTTGGCCTCGGCCAGCACCCGCGCCAGGTCGGCGGGCGTCTCGGCGGTCAGCGCGTCCTCGTCCACTCCGCTGACGATCACCTCCGGCGCGAATCCGGACTGCCGCAGCAGGCCGAGGCGGGCGGGGGAGGCGGAGGCGAGGATCAGGGTGCGCTGGGCAGTCATGCGCCCAGAGTAGGCGCTGCCACGGCCCCGGTCAGGGGGTCCGGCTCAGGGCCCCGCTCAGGGGTGCAGCGTGAGCAGACAGGTGGCGATCATGATGGCGATCGCCAGGACGGCGCGGACGCGGCGGAGCATCGCCTGAGCGCGCCGTAGCTCCTCTGGCGGCTCATCGGGCGGCTCGGACCACAGCATGCGACCGATAGTGCGCCCGGAGGGTCGCGTGGCGCCTGAGTACGCGTACTCAGGCGCCACCGCGCGGAGAACCATTTCCGTCAGGCGGGCCAGTACGTCGTGCGCCACGCCTTGGGGCCGGGCTGCGGGACGCGGCGGCTCGGGATGGTGCGGGCCGGATCGGACCACTCCTCCGGTACGCCCTCGCCCTGCGCGACGGCCGACGCGGCCGCCGCGCGTGCTTGTACGACCGCCAGTGCGGCTGCCAACTCCTCTGGGGTGGGATTGCCCCGGACGATTCGGATCATGGAAACAGCCCTTCCTGAACCTAGAGGGGGACCTAGGGGGCCTAGGGGGTGTCTCGCCGATCATGCCGGGCTCGCGACGTCTGGTGCGGCACCTCGCGGCCCCGCGCTCGTCGCGCGCAGCGCCTCCCCCAGCTACCGCTGGGAGGTGCCCCCTGCGCTCTCCTCACGCGGGTTGCGAGCTTCCCCCAGCTACCGCTGGGAGACACCCCCTAGAGGGAACCTAGAGCGGGATGTTGCCGTGCTTCTTCGGGGGCAGTTGCTCGCGCTTGTTCCGCAGGGTGCGCAGCCCCCGGACGATGTGGCGGCGGGTCTCGGACGGCATGATGACCGCGTCGACGTAGCCGCGCTCGGCCGCCGTGTACGGGTTGAGCAGGGTGTCCTCGTAGTCCGCGATGAGTTCGGAGCGGGTCGCCTCGGGGTCGTCGGCGGCCGCGATCGTACGGCGGTGCAGGATGTTGACCGCGCCCTGGGCGCCCATGACGGCGATCTGCGCGGTGGGCCAGGCCAGGTTGAGGTCGGCACCCAGGTGCTTGGAGCCCATCACGTCGTAGGCGCCGCCGAAGGCCTTGCGGGTGATGACGGTGATGAGCGGGACGGTGGCCTCCGCGTACGCGAAGATCAGCTTGGCGCCGCGCCGGATGATGCCGTTGTACTCCTGGTCGGTGCCGGGCAGGAAGCCGGGCACGTCCACGAAGGTCAGCACGGGCACGTTGAACGCGTCGCAGGTGCGGACGAAGCGCGCGGCCTTCTCGGAGGCGCCGATGTCCAGGCAGCCGGCGAACTGCATCGGCTGGTTGGCCACGATGCCCACCGGGTGGCCCTCGACCCGTCCGAAGCCGGTGATGATGTTGGGCGCGAAGAGCGCCTGGGTCTCCAGGAACTCGTTGTCGTCCAGGACGTGCTCGATGGCCCGGTGCATGTCGTACGGCTGGTTCGCCGAGTCCGGGATGAGGACGTCCAGCTCCCGGTCCTCGTCCGAGGTCTCCAGGTCGGCCTCGTCGGGGAAGGCGGGCGGCTCGGAGAGGTTGTTGGACGGCAGGTACGACAGCAGCGTCTTGACGTACTCGATGGCGTCCTTCTCGTCGCCGCCCATGTAGTGCGCGACGCCGGAGGTGGTGTTGTGGGTGCGGGCGCCGCCCAGCGCCTCGAACCCGACGTCCTCACCGGTGACCGTCTTGATCACATCCGGTCCGGTGATGAACATGTGCGACGTCTGGTCGACCATGACCGTGAAGTCG
Organism: Streptomyces sp. BRA346; assembly: GCF_052851135.1. Lineage (NCBI taxonomy): Bacteria > Bacillati > Actinomycetota > Actinomycetes > Kitasatosporales > Streptomycetaceae > Streptomyces > Streptomyces sp. BRA346. Next base: position 3,257 of record NZ_JAIWIH010000011.1, read on the forward strand.
GTGATCGCGGGCGAGTAGACCGCGCCGCCCGCGCACGGCCCGACGATCAGGCTGATCTGCGGGATCACCCCGGAGGCGTGAACGTTTCGGCGGAAGATCTCGGCGAACAGGCCGAGCGCCACCACGCCCTCCTGGATCCGGGCGCCGCCGCCGTCGTTGATCCCGACGATGGGGCAGCCGGTCTTCAGTGCGAAGTCCATCACCTTCACGATCTTCTCGCCGTAGACCTCGCCCAGCGACCCGCCGAAGATCGTGAAGTCCTGGGAGTAGACGCACACCGGGCGCCCGTCGACCGTGCCGTAGCCCGTCACGACGCCGTCCCCGTAGGGCCGGTTCTTCTCGATGCCGAAATTGGTGGAGCGGTGCCGGGCGAACTCGTCCAGCTCCGTGAAGGACCCCTCGTCGAGGAGCAGGTCGATGCGCTCGCGCGCGGTCAGCTTGCCCTTGGCGTGCTGCTTCTCGACCGCCCGCGCGGAGCCCGCGTGTGTCGCTTCTTCGATGCGGCGCTGAAGGTCCGCGAGCTTCCCCGCGGTGGTGTGACGATCTGGAATCTCGGGGGCAATCTCCGGCTCGGACATCGGGATGCGGCTCCTGCTCGTCCTGGGGGTGGATTCTGGGACCGTGACGCTGGGTCGTGACGCTGTGGATCGGGGGGATAGCGGGGTGGTGGACGGGGTTGATGGCGTTTTGTGCTGACTGGGCTACCGGTCCGTAGCGTATCGGCGCCACCGCTGGGTGGCACTGCGTCGTTGGCCACACCTCCTGGTCCTAGGCTGGCCCGTATGACGCCATCTGACACCCCCGGGGGCCCAGGAGATCCACGCGGCCGCTGGACGGACCTGGAACGGCCGCCGCTGAACGCGGCCGCCCTGAGCCACGCCCTGGTGCGCCCCGGTGGGCTGTGGGCCGACCTGGAGGTGGTGCAGGCGACCGGCTCGACCAATACCGACCTGGTGGCCCGGGCCGGGGCCGGCGCCCCGGAGGGCGTCGTCCTCGTCGCCGAGGAGCAGAACGCCGGGCGCGGCCGCCTCGACCGCACCTGGACCGCCCCGCCCCGGTCCGGCTTGTTCTTCTCCATTCTGCTGCGGCCCGGCGCGGCCGGCGTCCCCACGTCCCGCTGGGGCTGGCTGCCGCTGCTCGCCGGGGTGGCGAGCGCGGGGGCGCTGAGCCGGGCGGCGGGCGTGGACACCATGCTGAAGTGGCCGAACGACCTGCTGGTGACGGTCGGCGGCGAGGAGCGGAAGTTCGGCGGGATCCTCGCCGAACGGGCCGATGACGCCGTGGTGATCGGTGTCGGCCTGAACGTTTCCCTGCGCGCCGGTGAACTTCCCGTGCCGACGGCCGGTTCGCTGGCCCTCGCGAACGCGATCTCCACCGACCGCGACCCGCTGCTGCGGGCCGTCCTGCGGTCCATCGAGCAGTGGTACGGGGAGTGGCGCCGCTTCGAGGGCGACCCCGCGGCCTGCGGGCTCCAGGAGGCGTACGCGGCGGGCTGTGCGACCTTGGGACGACGGGTCCGCGCGGAACTCCCGGGCGGCGGGGCGACCGTCGGCGAGGCGGTCGCCATCGACGGCGACGGGCGGCTGGTGCTGGCCTCGGACACCGGGGTGCAGGAGCCGGTCTCGGCCGGTGACATCGTGCACCTGCGTCCCGCGTCACCGGAGGAGTAAGGGGCGGAGTGCATAGCGACGGGGAGAGTGAGCCGAAGGGGCGCGCCGCTGTCGTACGGGAGAGCGCGCGGAGACTCCGAGGGCTCGTATCGATGTGCGGCTCCGCCGCGCGAGGAGTCGAGCACGGTCGACCGTCGACAGGGGCTGGAGGCGCCCCGGAGGTGAACGGAGAGAAGGGGAGAGTGAGCTAGGGCACACCTGACGTATCGTGGTGGCGGTCCGTCCAGTTCGGGGCGGCCGCGGGCCGAACCGGAAGAAGGAACGTAAGGGCAGTGCGCACGGATCGGACAGGGGGCGGGCGGTGACCGCCGACGACGCGGGTTCCGGCACGGCCGAGGGGCACGAGGCCCGGGACGCCGCCGCGGAAGCCACCGCCGGAGAAGCCACCGCCGCACAGGATGGTGCCGGGCAGGACGCTGCCGTACGGGAGTCGGCCGCACGGGAGCCGGCCGTACCGGAGACGGCCGTACCGGAATCGGCAGACGCCACCGGGGGCACCGGACCCGTCGAGGACCCGGAAGCAGCCGAGGATGACGACGACGCCCCGGACCCCATCGCGCTCCGGCTGGAACAGCTGATCCTCGGCGCCGAGCGGCGCTACACCCCCTTCCAGGCCGCCCGCAGCGCGGGCGTCTCCGTCGAACTGGCCACCCGCTTCTGGCGGGCCATGGGCTTCGCCGACATCGGCCAGGCCAAGGCGCTCACCGAGGCGGACGTCCTCGCCCTGCGACGGCTGTCCGGTCTGGTCGAGGCGGGCCTGCTGAGCGAGCCCATGGCGATCCAGGTGGCCCGGTCCACCGGGCAGACCACCGCACGGCTCGCGGACTGGCAGATCGACTCCTTCCTGGAGGGGCTCACCGAACCCCAGGAGTCCGGGATGACCCGGACCGAGATCACCTATCCGCTGGTCGAGCTGTTGCTGCCGGAGCTGGAAGAGTTCCTGGTGTACGTCTACCGGCGGCAGCTCGCCGCCGCGACCGGCCGGGTGGTGCAGGCCGCGGACGACGCGGAGATGGTGGACCGGCGGCTCGCGGTCGGCTTCGCGGACCTGGTGAGCTTCACCCGGCTGACCCGGCGGCTGGAGGAAGAGGAGCTGGGCGAGCTGGTCGAGGCGTTCGAGACCACGGCCGCCGACCTGGTGGCCGCGCACGGCGGCCGGTTGATCAAGACCCTGGGCGACGAGGTGCTGTACGCGGCCGACGACGCGGGCATCGCCGCCGAGATCGGGCTGCGGCTGATCGAGACCCTGACCCATGACGAGACGATGCCCGAGCTGCGCGTCGGGATCGCCTTCGGCACGGTCGCGACCCGCATGGGCGACGTCTTCGGGACGACGGTGAACCTGGCGAGCCGGTTGACCTCCATAGCCCCCAAGAACGCGGTCCTGGTGGACGGCGCGTTCGCGGAGGAGCTGAGCCACACCGGGGAGGCCCCGGTGTCGGAGGCGGAGGCCGCGGAGGCGGCCGCCAAGGCCGAGAAGGAGGGCCTGGAGCCGCCCTCGTACCGCTTCGCGCTCCAGCCGATGTGGCAGCGGCCGGTGCGTGGTCTCGGGGTCGTGGAGCCGTGGCTGCTGAGCCGCCGCGGTTGAGCCGCCGGTGCGGCGATTGACGAATCTCACCAAACGCTGAAGTCGGCACGAGGCGGAAAACCGGTCCGCTAGCGTACGTCGGCATGATCGACGACCCGGCTGAAGCGGGCGCGGCCGTGCCTCTGCACACGCCCGAGTTCGCCAAGGACCCGTCCGCCGTCTACCGGCGACTGCGCGAGACGTACGGCCCGCTGGCCCCGGTGGAGCTGGACCCGGGCGTCACCGCGACCCTGTGCGTCGGCTACGACACCGCGCTGGAGATCCTGCGCCGCCCCGAGACGTTCTCCAAGGACCCGCGGCGCTGGCGGGCGAAGAACGAGGGCCGGGTCCCCGACACCAGCCACGCCGGGCAGCTCATCCGCTACCGGCCGCAGCCCACCGCGGCGGACGGCGAGGAGCACCAGCGGTACCGCAACGCCATCGACGACTCCACCAGCCGCATCGACCCGGGCGCGCTGCGCGGCTACGTCGAGCGGATCGCCGACTCCCTGATCGACCAGTTCTGCGACGCGGGCGAGGCCGACCTGATCGGCGAGTACTGCGCGCTGCTGCCGCTGCTCGTCCTCGGCGAACTCTTCGGCTGCCCGCGCGATATCGCGGACCGGCTCTTCACCGGGCTCGCGCACCTGTTCGACGGTACGGACGTGGCGGAAGCCGACCGTACGATCACCGCGGCGCTCCAGGAACTCGTCGCCCTCAAGCGCGCCCGGCCCGCCGCCGACGTCACCTCCTGGCTGATCGCCCACCCCGAACGGCTCGCCGACCACGAACTCGTCGAGCAGCTGATGCTCCTGACCGCCTCCGGCAGCGACCCGGTGATCAACCTGATCGGCAACGCCCTGCGCGTGCTGATGACCGACGACCGGTTCGCGGGCGGCCTCTCCGGCGGCAGCATGCTCGTCGAGGACGCCCTGGACGAGGTGCTGTGGACGGACCCGCCGCTGGCCAACCTCGCGGTCCACTTCCCGCGCCACGACGTCACCCTGGCCGGGGTGCGGTTGCGCGAGGGCGAGCCGATCGTGATCAGCTTCGCCGCCGCCAACCAGGACGCGTTACGGGTCTCCGACCGCAACCGCGGCAACCGCGGCCACCTCGCCTTCAGCGCCGGGCCCCACATGTGCCCCGGCCGCAGCTCGGCCCGCCTCATCGCCTCCGTGGCCATAGAAAAGCTCCTGGACCGCCTCCCGGACGTGGAACTCGCGGCCCCGGAGGACGACCTCCGCTGGCGCCCCGGCATCTACCAACGCGGCCTCACCACCCTCCCCGTCCGCTTCCCGCCCACTCCCCAGGACCCGGACGTCCCGCCTCCGGCGACAGAGCCTGCGCCCTCGGAGCCCGGCCCGCTCCCGGATGCGGGTGCGGGCGGGTGCCCGTTCCCGCACCCGGCCGCGGCCCCGAGCCCGGGCAGGGCGGGCGCGGCCCCGGCCCCGAGCGGCGCGGCTGCCGCCCCGGGCGGGGACCCCGGCGCGCCCTCGCCCCCGGCTTCAGGCGAGGCCCCGAGCCCCGGCGGGGCCCGAGGCGTGGGGGCTGCCCCCACCCCCGCGCCGGTGCCGTCGTGGGCCTCGACTGCCGACGAGGAGGGCGAGGCGGACGGCGACGACAGCGCCGGGCAGCGGCCTCGCCCGTCGATGACGGCCTTCCTGATGCGGTGGCGGCGGCGCCGGTAACGTAGCCCGGGCAACGGTTCACGGTCGTTAACCGGGAGGGTGCGAGATGGGTGAGCAGCGGTACGGGGAGTGGGTCGCGGTCCGGCGGGACGGCTTCGTGGCCGAGCTGGTGCTGGACCGGCCGAAGGCCATGAACGCGGTGTCCTCCGAGATGGCCCGCGGCATCGCGGCGGCGTGCGCGGCGCTCGCCGAGGACGCTTCGGTGCGGGCCGTCGTGCTCACCTCCACCCATGAGCGGGCCTTCTGCGTCGGCGCGGACCTCAAGGAGCGGAACTCCTTCTCCGACGCCGAGATGATGCGCCACCGCCCGGTCTCCCGCGCCGCCTACACGGGCGTGCTGGAACTGCCCGTGCCCGCCATCGCCGCCGTGCACGGCTTCGCCCTCGGCGGCGGCTACGAGCTGGCGCTGTCCTGCGACGTGATCGTCGCCGACCGCACGGTCGTGGTGGGGCTGCCCGAGGTGTCCGTCGGCGTGATCCCGGGCGGCGGCGGTACGCAGCTGCTGCCCCGCCGGGTCGGTGCCGCCCGCGCCGCCGAGTTGATCTTCTCCGGCCGCCGGGTGCCCGCCGAGGAGGCCCACGCGCTGGGGATGGTGGACGAGCTGGTCGCGCCGGGTGAGGACCGTACGGCCGCGCTGGAGCTGGCCGGGCGGATCGCCGCGAACTCGCCTGTCGGGCTGCGCGCCGCCAAGCGGGCCCTGCGGCTCGGGCACGGCCTGGACCTCCCGGCCGGGCTGGAGGTCGAGGATGCGGGGTGGCGGACGATCGCCTTCTCCGGCGACCGCGCGGAGGGCGTGGCGGCGTTCAACGAGAAGCGCAAGCCGGAGTGGCCCGGGGAGTGAGGGTCCAACCTCTGGTCGATACCAGATGTGAACGGGCCAAAGCGGATTGTCCTCGACATTCTTACTCTTGAGTGCAGAGCGGACGCGCGTGCCTCCGGTGGGTGCGCGTGGTGAGGAATGCGAGGCCGACGTGAGCGACAACGGGGATGACGGGGGACGAGGGGTCGACCGGCGGTTGCGGGCGGTGGTGGGGCTCGCGCAGGCGATGGCGGCGGCGCCCACGCCGCGCGAGTCGGTGGGCGCTGCCGCCGAGAGCGCGCGCCGCGCGCTGGACGGCACCTTCGCGGCGGTTTCGGTGTGGGAGCGGGAGCGGGGCCGGTTGCGGGTCCTGGCGAACGTGGGCGAGCTGATGCCGGGGGAGGAGCCGGTGCCGGACGACGAGTCGTATCCGGTGCACGACTTCCCGGAGATCGCGGAGTTCCTGCACGAGCGGTGGGCCGCGGGCGGCGAGCCGCACGCGTGGGTGGAGACCGCGGAGGGCACCGGGCCGGGCCCGGCCTCGTACTGCCACCAGCGCGTCGCAGCGCTGCGGCGGCGCGGTCGCGGCTCGTGCGTGGTCGCACCGCTGGTGCTGCACGGACGGGCGTGGGGCGAGCTGTATGTGGCGCGGGCGGCCGGGAGCCCGGTGTTCGACCGGGGTGACGCGGACTTCGCGACCGTCCTGGCCTCGGTGGCGGCGGCCGGGCTCGCCCAGACCGAACGCCTGGAGGAGGCCCGCCGTCTGGCCTTCACCGACCCCCTGACCGGGCTTGGCAACCGGCGGGCGGTGGACATACGGCTGGACGAGGCGCTGGAGGCGTACCGCGAGCACGGCACCGTGGTGACGCTGGTGGTGTGCGACCTGAACGGCCTCAAGCGGGTCAACGACACCCTCGGCCACGCGGTGGGAGACCGCCTGCTGGAACGTTTCGGCACGGTGCTCTCCCTCTGCGGCGCGATGCTGCCGGGGGCGTTGGTGGCGCGGCTGGGCGGCGACGAGTTCTGCCTGCTGGGGGTCGGGCCACCGGCGGACGAGGTGGTGCGGGTGGCCGATGAGCTGTGCCGCCGGGCCGCGGAGCTGGAGATGGGCGAGGGGGTCGCCTGCGGGATCGCGTCGACCGGCGACCCGATCGGGCCCGTGGCGTCGGCCCGCCGGCTGTTCCGCCTCGCGGACGCGGCCCAGTACCGGGCGAAGGCGGCGCGCTCCCTCAAGCCGGTGGTCGCGGGCCGGGACGGCGGCCCGGACGACCCGGTGATCCGCCTGGCCGACACCCCCGCGGACCGCCCCCGAGAACGCCGCCGCTTCCGCGGCCGCCGCCCGTAGCCCTGGTGCCTGGTGGCAAGGAGCGTTGCTGCCCCGTTTCGCGGCGCTAGGCTCGCGTCATGCCTACGTCTCACAGATGGGGGGCCGGCCGGGGCGGGGTGGGGAAAGGCAGCCGGGGTGACACTCGGGGATTCACTCTCTAGGGTGCCTGAATATGGATATGCACACTGTGGTGGTGGGGACGTCGGGGACGACCGCCGAGGACGTCGTCGCCGTGGCGCGCGGCGGGGCGCGGGTGGAGTTGGCGGGGGAGGCGCTGGCGGCCGTGGCCGCCGCGCGGCGGGTCATCGACGACCTGGCGGCCAAGCCCGAGCCCGTGTACGGCGTCTCCACCGGGTTCGGCGCCCTCGCCGTACGCCACATCAGCCCCGACCTCCGCGCCCAGCTCCAGCGCAACATCGTCCGCTCGCACGCGGCCGGGATGGGGCCGCGGGTGGAGCGCGAGGTGGTGCGGGCGCTGATGTTCCTGCGGCTCAAGACGCTGGCGTCCGGCCACACCGGGGTGCGGCCCGTGGTCGTGGAGACGATGGCGGCCCTGCTGAACGCGGGGATCACGCCCGTGGTGCACGAATACGGCTCCCTCGGCTGCTCCGGCGACCTCGCGCCGCTGTCCCACTGCGCGCTCGCGCTGATGGGGGAGGGCGAGGCCGAGGGGCCCGACGGGGAGGTGCGGCCCGCGGCCGAGCTGCTGGCCGCGCACGGCATCGAGCCGGTGGAGCTGCGGGAGAAGGAGGGCCTGGCGCTGCTCAACGGCACCGACGGGATGCTCGGCATGCTGGTCATGGCGTGCGCCGACCTGGCCCGGCTGTACACCGTCGCCGATGTGACGGCCGCCCTGTCGCTGGAGGCGCTGCTCGGTACGGACCGGGTGCTCGCGCCCGAGCTGCACGCGATCCGCCCGCACCCCGGCCAGGCGGCCAGCGCGGACAACATGCTGCGGGTGCTCGACGGTTCCGGGCTGACCGGGCACCACCAGGACGACGCGCCGCGCGTCCAGGACGCGTACTCGATCCGCTGCGCCCCACAGGTGGCGGGCGCGGGCCGGGACACGCTCGCGCACGCCCGCCTGGTCGCGGACCGGGAGCTGGCGTCCGCCGTGGACAACCCGGTGGTGCTGCGGGACGGCCGGGTGGAGTCGAACGGCAATTTCCACGGCGCGCCCGTCGCGTACGTCCTGGACTTCCTCGCCGTGGCGGCGGCCGACCTCGCCTCGATCGCGGAGCGCCGTACCGACCGGCTGCTGGACAAGAACCGCTCGCACGGACTGCCGCCCTTCCTGGCGGGTGACCCGGGCGTGGACTCGGGGCTGATGATCGCGCAGTACACCCAGGCGGCGCTGGTGAGCGAGCTGAAGCGGCTCGCGGTGCCCGCCTCGGTCGACTCGATCCCGTCCTCCGCGATGCAGGAGGACCACGTCTCCATGGGCTGGTCGGCGGCGCGCAAGCTGCGCACGGTGGTGGACAACCTGACCCGGGTGCTGGCGATCGAACTGGTCGCGGCGGCCCGCGCGGTGGAGCTGCGGGAGGGCCTGGTGCCCGCGCCCGCGACCCGGGCGGTGCTGGCGGCGGTGCGCGGGGCGGGGGTCGAGGGCCCGGGCGGGGACCGCTATCTGGCGCCGGACCTGGCGGCCGCGGAGGCGTTCGTACGGTCCGGGAAGCTGGCCGAGGCGGTCGAATCGGTGACGGGGCCGCTGGCCTGACGGGGCATGGGCCGGAAGGCCCGGGCAGAAAGGCCCGGGTGGAACGGCCCGTTCACGGCGCTTCCGCGCGCGTACGGCGCGCGGAGGCGGTCACCATCGTGATCCCGAGCCCCAGGAAGGCCGTGCCTCCGGCGAGGTACGGGGTGACGTCCACGCTGCCGGTGTCGGCGAGGTTTTCGTCCGGGACGGCCTCGGTCCGGGGCCGGGACGGGGACGGCGCCTCGCCGCGTGCCGCACCGGAGGACGCGCCGGAGGACGATGAGGGTCCGTCGGACTCGACCGTCGCGTTGGCGGAGGGGACGAACCACAGGGCGCACAGCAGCGAACCGGCTGCGGCAGCGGTCAGCAGCGGTCGGCGTGCGGACACAACGGCATCCTCCTTGCGGCTGCGGCGAATTGACCCCGTGTGCCCGATCGTAGTGACTTGGAGGGGCCGGGCGGTAGCGATCCGGGGCGGAGGCCCCCTCCGCACCATATGACTAATACCGGACTGTCATGGTTTGTCCGGATTCGCGGCGCTGCGTCATAAGCTGGACCAGCGTCTTTGCTAAGTGGCCTCGCGCACAGTTTTACTGGGCGTGGAACCGACCAAAAGGTACAGGCGTTCTTGGTGGATAGGTCTGCTGGTTTGGTCTTGGGTTTTGGGGTCCAGTCGCAAATGGAGAAGCGTGTGATGACGTACGGCAAGCGCCGTAGGGGGCTGGCGGCAGCGGCCGCCGTGCTCAGCGGGGTACTGACTCTCGCCGCCTGTGGCGGGGACGGCGACAGCAGCGACAGCAAGGGCGGTGGCAAGGGGCAGTCGCAGGTTGACGAGGCGGCGGCCAAGGACGCCTCCGACGCCCGCATCAAGATCACGCCGAAGTCCGGTGCGACCAATGCGGGCATCAACCGCGACACCAAGGTCAGCGTCAGCGGAGGCAAGCTCACCTCGGTGACCATGACCTCCAAGGCCGACGGCTCCACCGTGGCCGGATCCATATCGTCCGACGGGAAGTCCTGGAAGCCGGACGGGCAGCTGGAGCGGTCCACCGAGTACAAGATCAGCGCGTCGGCCAAGGACTCCGACGGCCGCAAGGCCACGGAGCACTCGTCCTTCACCACCGTCTCCCCGGCCAACAGCTTCATCGGCAACTTCACGCCGGAGGACGGCTCGACGGTCGGCGTGGGCATGCCGGTGTCGATCAACTTCGACAAGGCGGTGACCAACAAGAAGGACGTCCAGTCCCACATCAAGGTCACCTCCAGCAGCGGTCAGGAGGTCGTCGGCCACTGGTTCAACGGCAACCGGCTGGACCTGCGCCCGAAGGACTACTGGAAGGCCAACTCCACCGTCACCCTGAAGCTGGACCTGGACGGCGTCGAGGCGTCGCCGGGTGTGAAGGGCGTCCAGGAGAAGACCGTCACGTTCAAGGTCGGTCACTCGCAGGTCAGCACGGTCGACGCCAAGGCCAAGACCATGAAGGTCGTGCGCGACGGCAAGCTGATCAGGACCATTCCGATCTCGGCCGGAAGCCCCGACAACACGACGTACAACGGTCAGATGGTGATCTCCGAGAAGTTCAAGGAGACCCGGATGAACGGTGCGACGGTCGGCTTCACGGACGACGACGGCAAGGGCGAGTACGACATCAAGGACGTGCCGCACGCCATGCGGCTGTCCACCTCGGGCACCTTCATCCACGGCAACTACTGGGGCGCGAAGTCCATCTTCGGCAGCCAGAACACCAGCCACGGATGCGTGGGCCTGTCGGACACCAAGGGCGCCAACGACCCCAACACGCAGGGCGCCTGGTTCTACAACAACTCCCAGATCGGTGACGTCGTGGTGGTGAAGAACTCCAACGACAAGACCGTGGCTCCGGACAACGGCCTCAACGGCTGGAACATGGACTGGAGCAAGTGGGTGGCGGGCAGCGCGACCGGCGCCTGACACCACGTCCGATCTTCACCGCCGGGCGGCGGCCGACCCGATGAGGGTCGGCCGCCGCCCGGTTTTTCGGGGCCTCGTGGCGGGCCGTCAGTGCAGGTGCCGCAGCCGCCGCAGGTCCTTGACGCGCACGTACCGGATCTTGCAGTGGTCCTCGTACGGATCGCCGTCCGCGCAGGCCAGGTAGCGCACCGGCTGCATCGGCAGCCAGGTCATCCCGAGCAGCCAGCGGTGGAGCAGCCGCCAGAACTCCGGCCGCCCCGCGTCGGTCTCGCGCACGACGCGCATCCGCAGCATCCACTTGCCGAGGGAGGCCCGGAAGATCCAGGCGCCCAGCACCTGGTTGACGATCGACAGTCCGAAGACGCAGGCCACGGCCAGGAGCAGGGGATCGACCCCGGCCGTGAACTTCGGGAGGACGTCCGTGCCGAGGGGAAAGCCGCCGCCCAGGGCCAGGACGCAGTCCACCGCCGCCGCGACCATGCGCCGCTCGTCACCGGCGGGCTCCGGGACGCGTACCGGCCGGGGCTGTGGGGCTGGCTGTCCGTAGGGCGGTGCGTACGGCTGACCATGCGGCTGGCCGTACGGCTGCGCGTACGGGTTGCCGGGCTGGGGCGGAGGGGAATGCGGAATGGGCTGGTGCTGCCCCCGTGGATCACTCATGGTCACGATCTTGCCAAGGCCCGGGACGGAGCCCGGCGGCGCCCTCCCCGCCGAGTGGCGCCCCCGCAGTACCCGGGGAGAATGGAGCGCAGAGGTCTGACCGGGAGGCACCGATGGCCGAAATCACCACTCCCTATGAGCCCGGCACACCCTGCTGGGTCGATCTGATGGCCCCCGACCAGCAGGCCGCCCTCGACTTCTACACCGGGCTGTTCGGCTGGTCCGGGGAGATCGGCCCGGCCGAGGTCGGCGGCTACACGGTCTGCACGCTGAAGGACCGGCCGGTGGCCGGGGTGATGGCCGCGCAGGCGATGGACGACCAGCCCGCGCCGCCGACCGTCTGGACCACCTACTTCGCCTCCACCGACGCCCAGGCCACCTCGGAGGCGATCAGCCGCAACGGCGGCACCGTGCTGCTGCCCGTCATGGACGTGATGGACCTCGGGAAGATGCTGGTGGCGGCCGACCCCACCGGGGCCGTCTTCGGCGTCTGGCAGGCGCGGGAGTTCGCCGGGGCGGGCATCGTCAACGAACCGGGCACGCTGGTGTGGAACGAGCTGAACACCAGCGACCGCGAGGCGGCGAGCACGTTCTACGCGGAGGCGCTGGGCATCGAGACGACCGCCATGGAGGGCGACGCCAAGGGCTACTACGGGCTCACCGTGAACGGCCGCACGGTCGGCGGGCTCCAGCCGCTGCGGGAAGGGGTCCCGGCCGGGACGCCCTCGCACTGGCTGGTCTACTTCTCCGTCGAGAACACCGACCGGACGGTGGCGAAGCTGTCGGCGGAGGGCGGGACGGTGCTCAAGCCGCCGTTCGACATGGTGGCCGGGCGGATGGCCCTGGTGCAGGATCCGCAGGGCGCGCCGTTCGCGGTCATCGCCCCGCAGCCGATGAGCTCTTGAGCCGGAGCAGGAAGGAGCCCCCGGCGGTCGCCAGCGCCTCGTACCGCGCCTGCGGGTGCAGCTGCTTGGCGTACGCGAGCTCCTGCCGCACCGTGCGCCCCGGCGGCTCCGTCAGGGCCAGGTATTGCGGGGTGACACCCCGGGTGTCGCCGACCCAGAAGACCCGGCAGCGGCTGGTGAGGCGGGCTATCGGCCCGACGTTGGCCTCGACGGTCGCGCCGTCGGGTATCCGGTCCAGCAGCCGCTCCACCGCGTCGACCTGGGGCGGCTTGCGGTAGGTGGCCCCCTCGGCGAGCCCGGCCAGCGGCAGCGAGGTGGTCAGGGCCAGGGCGGCGGCGCAGACCGCGGCGGGTATCTGACGGGCGTACCGGACGAGCCAGCCGCGGCGGCTCTCCCCGATCCGGTCGAGCGCGTCGACCAGGGCCAGGAAGACGACCGGCATCAGCACCGCGCTGTAGTGCCAGTCCGTGCCCCAGTAGTGCTCGTCGTGGGAGACGAAGCGCCAGCCGAGGGTGGGCAGGGCGGCCAGCAGCAGCGGGGAGCGCAGCGCGAGCAGCCCGGTGGTCGGCAGCAGAACCCACAGCAGGGTGCGCAGCGCGGTGTCGAAGGGGATGGTGGCGTCCGAGCCGCCCCCGCTGCCGACCTTGTTCCAGTAGTCGTACGAACCGGCCCCGTTGAAGCCGGGGATGACGACGCCGAGCGCGAGCGCCGACCCCAGGACGCCGAAGCCCATGAGGGCGACGGCGAGCGGCGTGATGCCCGGCACCCGCTCGCGCAGGGCGCGTATCGCGATGACGACGCCGATCGCGGCGACCGTGGCGCCCATGTCCTCCTTGACGAAGACCAGCGGGGCGGCCCACAGCATCGCCGCGTACCAGCGCCGGAGGATGACCGCTTCGAGGGAGAAGGCGATGAGCGGGATGGCGAAGCAGATCTCGTGGAAGTCGAAGTCCACGGCGCGCTGGAGGCCCCAGGCCAGTCCGTACGCGATACCGATCGCGAGCCCCCGGGCCCGGCCCAGCAGCCGGGCGGCGGTCCGGGCGACGGGGACGGCGGAGAGCGCGAACAGGGCGGCCTGCGCGACGAGCAGCGTGACCGGGCTCGGGAAGATCCGGTAGAGCGGGGCGAGGAGGGCCGTGATGGGGCTGAAGTGGTCGCCGAGGATGTTGGCGCCGGGCCCCTTGAGGTCGGCTATCGGGGCCCGGAGGTGCGCGTACGCCCGTATCGCCTGTTCGAAGATGCCCAGGTCCCACGACATGGTGGCCATGCGGCGGTAGCGGCAGATCGACAGGGTCGCGAAGGCGGCGAACAGGGCGAGGGCCAGCCAGTACGGATCGAGCCGTGGGTGGCGCAGCAGCGAGACTACCCGGGCGAGGGGCCGGGTACTACGGCCTGCGGCGGCGGGGGCCCCTTCGGCGGTGGTGCCGGGCGGGGCTGTCGCGGCCGTGTCCATCCAGGGTCCTTACGTGTGGGCGGCGGTCTGTGCGAAAAGATACGCGAAGGGGGCGGGACGGTTGCGGAGACGGTTCGCGATATCGGGTCGGGCGGGAAAGGGCGCGGCCGTGGCGCTGGCCGCGCTGCTGTCCCTCACCGGATGCCTGCCCGAGGACAAGGGCGGGGACGGGCACGGTGGCGGCACACCGTCCGGGCCGGCGATGTCCGCCGTGGCCTCGCTCACGGTCAAGGGCCGGGCGCCCAAGACGGGGTACGAGCGCGCCGCGTTCGGCAGCCCCTGGACCGACACGGACGACAACCACTGCGACACCCGCGTTATCTCTATGCTTCGCCGGGTGCGTGGGGCGTTTTCGCAGCTCATGCGGGGAGCGGTGAGCTGTGCTTGCTGAGAGGGACGTGAGTCACAGGGCTGTTGGGGGCATGAGCTCTTTCGGTGCGGTGGCTGTCGTGGCAGCTGCCGTGCTCCTCGTCTCGGGATGCGAGGGTCTCGGCGAAGACAACCCCTCGACGGACGCGCGCGCCTCCGACAACCCCTGGGCCAAGCCCGTCAGCCCGCCCGCCTTCATGACGAACGCCGCCCGCTCCACCCTGGCCGTGATGGGCGAGCAGGGCATCCGCCGGATCGTCCTCGCCTCCACGCAGGGCGCCGGGGACGACTGGGCTCACCTCAACCCGTTGATGCGGGCGTTCATCAGGGGGTCCAACCTCAAGACCGGTTTCGCCGACCACGACGGAGTCGACCGGACCGTCCGTGCCTCGGGCACCGACTGGACACTGGCCCGCGCCGTCGCCCTCAGCGACAGGACGGCAGGCTGCCCGGTGCGGGCAGCCGAACGCGGTACCGACAAGCCGGGCATGAGGATCAACCGCGCCGACTTCGCGGGCTTCCTTCTGGAGGCCGTCGAGAAGGAAGCCTGGATTCGCCAGGCACCTCTGGTGTGGAACGCGCGCGCGGCTGACCCGGACCTGCATCTCCTTACGGAGACGGAACGGCTCGCATCGCGCCGCGGAGACCGGCCCGAGCGGCGGTGAGATCGTCTTCCGCCCCACGCAGCTGTCCCTCCAAGGCGGTGATCCGATCCCTGGCCTCCGACAGTTGTTGGTCCAGGGTGGTGTTCCGCTACTCCAACTGCTGTACCCGCTCGATCAGTTCGCTTCGGTTCACCTCGTCCAGCTCGGTGCCGAGAGACAGCCGGACCCGGTTACGGAGGCGGTCGCGTTCCTTCTTGAGGTCCTTGATCTCTTCGCGGGCCAGAGCGAGATCCGTGCGCAGCCCGGCAGGGGACACCTGTTGGGCCTCCGGAGCCGGGGAGTTCCGACGTCCGTGCTCTCGCTGCGTGGTGATGCCGTCCTGAACGGCTCGGTGCACCTGGGACTGGTTGTAGACGAACCACGTGGACACCTCGGCTTCCCGTGCCACCTGAGCGACGGTGACACGGCGTCCCATACGCAGCAGGCCCTCCACTGCCTCAAGTGCACGCCTGGTCTTGGCCTCGCTGTCCTTGGCGCGGCCGGCGCGGAGGCGCTCGACCCGTGCGTGCCGGTCATTGGCGCCGGAAGTGGCAGGACGTTTCATTCGGAGCTCCGTGTCGTCAGCGACTGCAGGGGGACGAAGGCCGCTGCCGAACGTGCCTTGCGCAGCTCGCGTGAGGCGGATTCGACGGCGGCCCGCTCCTCGGCGGGCAGCGCGTCCAGCTTCCGCCGCATCTCGTCGGCCGACTTCGAGTAGGCGCGGATCTGGTCGTCGAGATTGCGCACGACCCAGTCGGCGGCCTCCATGGCCAGGGCGGCCTCCTTGTCGGCCCGCAGGTCCGCGATCTGCTGTTCCAGGGCGGGGAGGTAGGAGGGATCGGGCCGGTAGAAGTCGCATCCGGCGCACTGGAAACGGATGCGACAGTGCCCGCCACCGGCCTTGACGTTGCTCGGCTCGGTGCAGCCGCCATAGGGAACCCCGACGCTTTCCACCTCGTAGGCGAGGGGGATCGCCGAATCCGCGGGCGGCTCCGTGCCGGTCGACGGCGAGTGCCGCGCCGGCACCAACCGCAGCAAGGGCGATGGCGACGCGGCGACCTGGCTGCCGCCCAACAAGGGGTACCGCTGCAAGTACGTGGCGCGCCAGGCGGCGGTGAAGAAGAAGTACGAGCGGTGGGTGACGCCTCCCGAGCGGGACGCGATGAAGCGGGTTCTGGGCACGTGCCCGGGGGCGGAACTGCCCTCGCCGTCGGAACGGGGCAGCTGAGCCGGCCGGTGACCACCGGGTGCTGACCAAGAGCTGGGTGAATCGTTGTCCAAGCAGTGGCCTAGGCCGCGCCGACTCCATACCATCGATCAACGCCAGATCGTTTGTCGCGCCGCACGATCTCTGCCGGGAGGCTCAATGATCCGCCGCCGTACTGCGCTCTCCGTCTCCGCCGCGTCCGCCCTGCTGGTCTGCGCTCCCCTGCTCACCGCCTGCGGTGGCACCCCGCGGGCCGGTTCCGCCGCCGTCCTGGACGACGGCCGGATCACCGAGTCGCAGCTCCAGGCCCAGGTGAAGGACGTGCGGGACGCGCAGCGCGGCTCCCCGAGGGCGGACCAGCTGGTGGCCGCCAGCGGGCAGCTGACCCAGAACACCCTCATCCGCATGATCCAGTTCAAGGTCATCGAGCGGGCCGGCCAGGACAACGGGATCGGCGTCAGCCGCCGCGCGGTGCAGCGCGCCCGCGCCGCCGCCGAGCAGCAGTCCGGCGGGGCCGCCGCACTGCGCGCCGCCTACCTGGAGCAGGGCATCGCCCCGGACCAGATCGACGGTGCCGTCCGCATGGAGCTGACCCGCACCGCGCTGCTGCGCAAGCTCGGCGTCGCCAAGGTCAACGCGGTCTTCACCCGCACCTCCAAGGACCTCGCGATCAAGGTCAACCCGCGCTACGGCAGCTGGGACGACACCAAGGGCACCGCGGTCCTCGCCAAGGAGGCCTGGCTGCGCACCTCCACCGCCTCGCAGCAACCGGCGTAGGTTACGTTTCAAGGGTGACCACGCCTGACTCCGCCGCCCCCGCGGCCGACCTCGCCACCGGCCGCGTCGTCCTCCTCACCACCAGCCACCGGGTGGCGCCCGGACTGCTCTCCTGGCCCGCCTGGCAGGCGCTGCGCGGCGCCGACCGGGTGCTGTGCGGGGACCCCGATCATCCGCAGCTGCCGTATCTGCGCGAGGCGGGCATCGAGGTCGAGCACGCGGTCCCGGCGGCGCGCGAGCTGGTCGACTACTGCGTCGCGGAGGGCGGCCGCAGCGCCGTCGTGATCACCTCGGCCGACGGCGAATCCGCGCTGACCGACGGGCTGGCCCGGCTGGCGGGCTCGGGCCGCGAGGCGATGCCGGACCTGGAGCTGCTGCCCGGTTCGTACGACCTGCCGGGCGCCCGGCTGCTGGACCTGGTCCAGGTGATGGACCGGATCCGCGCGGAGTGCCCGTGGAGCGGGGCGCGGACCCACGAGGAGCTGGTCAAGTACGGCATCGAGGAGGCGTACGAACTCGTCGAGGCCATCGAGGAGGGCGACCGGGAGGCGCTGCGCGAGGAGCTGGGCGATGTGCTGCTCCAGGTCGTCTTCCACGCCCGGATCGCGCAGGAGCACGAGGACGAGCCGTTCTCGGTCGACGATGTGGCCGGGGCCATCGTGGACAAGCTGATCCGCCGCCATCCGCATGTCTTCGGCGAGGAGGCCGCGGAGACCGCCGAGGACGTCAAGGCGCACTGGCTGCGCACCAAGGCGGCCGAGAAGCAGCGCGATTCGGTCACCGAAGGAGTGCCGCTCGGTCAGCCCTCGCTCGCCCTCGCCGCCCAGCTCGCCTCCCGCGCCCGTACCGCCGGGCTCGCGGTCGCCCCGCCGGAGGGCGAGGGCTTCGGCTACGAGCTGCTGGCGCTGGCGATCCGCGCCAAGGAGGCGGGCGTGGAGCCGGAGACGGCGCTGCGCGCCGCTGCCCGCGCCTACCGGGACGCGATCCTGGCGGTGGAGGGCACGGCCTGAGCGGGACGGGTTAACCGGCCGGTGCGGGGTACCCGGCCGCCATGGATACGTACGCCATGGATCTTGCGGTGCCCCACGACTTCGTGGTCGGTACGGGGCCGCTCGTCGTCGGCATCGTGGTGGTCGTGATCCTCATCGTGGCCACCTGGTACGGCATACGGGTACGGGCCCGCGAACCGGTGGCCTCCCAGGAGCCGAAGCCCCGCTCCGGTGCCTGGCAGCAGGTGAACGAGAGCGACCGCGAGGCCCGGCAGGCGGGTCACGGTCCCGGACATCAGGACGATCAGGACCGGGTCGGCTACCAGACGCAGAACCGGGAGCCCGAGGAGCTGTCCCCGGACGGCGTCCGGCGCCGCCCGCACCAGCTGGGCGGCTCGGGCACCAGGGACTCCGGCTCGGGCGGCAGCGAGGGCCGGAAGACCTGGAGCGAGGGCAGCAGCGGATCGTTCGGCAGCGGCTGACGGCCGGGCCGCCGCGCCCCGCCTAGCGCCGCTGGCCCGCCGCGACCACGGCCGACAGCACCTCGGCGTCCAGCAGGGTGGTGTCGCCGAGCCGGGAGGCGGCCGCGTAGGAGTTCAGCAGGGCCTTGGTGGTGCGCAGGGCCGCCGCCGAGCGCCGCAGCACGGGCTTGGACCACTCCCTGATCGCGTCGTCCAGCTCGGTTTCGGGGACCACCCGGTGCAGGACGGACAGCTGTTCCGCGCGGGCGGCGTCGAAGCTGTTCCCGGTCAGGATCAGCTCGCGGATCCTGGCGGCGCCCGCCTCGTGCAGCAGCCGCGGCAGGGAGCCGCCCCAGGCGGCCGGGAGGCCGAGGGCGAGTTCGGGCAGCCGGAAGCGGCTGTCGAACGCGCCGATGCGCAGATCGCAGAAGAGGGCGAGCGCCAGACCCGCCCCGATGACCTGTCCGTGCAGCCGGGCGATGGTGACGGCGGCGGTCGTGGCGAGCCCGTCGCATACTCTGCGTGCCTTCCCGCCGATGGTCAGCAGGCCCGATCCGGTGGGGTCGTGGGCGAGTTGACCGGCGAATTCATGACGGTCCCCGCCCCGGCAGAAATCGGCTCCGGCGCCGGAGAGCACCAACACCCGGATGTCCGGCCGGTTGTGCACTTCTTCCAGCACCACGAGGAGATCGTCGAGGATCTCCTCGCTGATCGCGTTACCGGTCTCCGGAGTGTTGAGTTCCACCCGGAGTTCGGGTCCGTCGCCGGTGATGCGCAGGGTCTTGAGATCGTTGAACATGGGGTCCTCGTCTTTCGGCGTCTTTCGGCCGGAATTCAGCGCTCGGTCACGTGCAGCGCGGTGAGCCGCCGGAAGGCGACGCGCGGCTCCCACACCGGGGGAGCGGTGACGCGGAGGGTCGGAAAACGCCTGACGAGGGACTTCAGCAGAACGATGGCCTCCAGCCGGGCCAGGGCCGCTCCGATGCAGTAGTGGATTCCGCCGCCGAAACCGAGATGACTTCCCGTGCGGAGGATGTCGAAGGTGTCCGGATCCGTGTGGTGTGCCGGATCGTGGTTGGCGGCGCCGAGCATCACGTGAACCACCTCGTCCCTCGCTATTCGAAAGCCGGAGAGAATGGTGTCCTCGGTGGCGACCCGGGTCGTCAGATGGATCGGCGGGTCGTAGCGGAGCACCTCCTCGACGGCCTGCGGCACCTGCTCGGGGTGGGACCGCAGCCAGGCCATGCTCCCGGGGTGCTGATCGAGCAGCCACACCATGTTGGAGAGCAGGGTCGAGGTGGTCTCCAACGAGGCGATGACGATGAACATCACCAGGTGGTAGAGGGTTTCGTCGGCGACGGCGCGGTCCGGCTCGATCTCGTCCCAGATGCGGATCCAGTCGGAGAGGACATCGTCCCCGAGGCCCTGCCGGCGCTCCCGGATGACCTCGGTGAAGTACGTACGCAGGCCCTCGGCGGCCTCGTTCGCCTGGACGAGCTGGCTCTTGGAGGGCAGGAGTTCCTGCGCGAGTCCCTGACCGTGGGTCAGGGACTTGAGGAGGTCGTGATCCGACTCCGGAAGGCGCAGCCAATGGCTGATTGTTGCCGCTGGCATTTCCTCGCCGACCGTGGTAGCGAAATCCGCTTCCTTGGTGGTGCGCAGCTGCTCGCCGAGGCGGTCGAGCAGCGTGTCGGCGATGCGTGAGACCGGTTCCTCGAGGGTGTCGAGGGTGAATCGGTCGAATATGTTGCCCAGGGACCGCCGCTGCAAGGTGTGCACCGGCGGATTCAATCCCTGAAGGGTTTGGCTGAGCTGTCGGGCGGCCGGCGCGTTCCAGCGGTTTACGTCGCCCTGTCGGGCCCGCCATTCAGCGTCGAAGGTCGCCCATTTCTTACTGCGCAACACTTGGTCGCAGATATCGTGGGAGAGAAGTAGATAGCCGCCCCAGGGCGCGGGCACCACATCTCCCATCGCCCTGAGTTCCGCGTAGATCGGGTAGGGGTTCGACTGTCCTCGCGATGAGCGAAGGCGGGACATGAGTGAAACTACGGAACGTCGGTCGACAATGCTGCCGGCAGCGACAGATTCCACAATGACTCCTTCAGTCCAGCACCCCGGGCATGCTTATCTCTTTTCGCGCGAATTACCGAGAGTGATGTGTGGATCACGCGAATTCGCGATAGGTTCTACCCCTTTGTTTGAACATTCATTCAGGGTGAAATAGGTTCGAATTGTGGACAACGTCACACCTTCCACCACGCCAAGAAGGAGCTCCACCAGCTACCCTTCTCCGGCTTTTCCTGGGGGCGGCTCCGAGGGGTGGCCGAAGGAGTGGCCGAGGGGGCCTGCCGCTGCCCGGTCGGCGGTGCGGCGGTCTGCCGGGGCTGCACCGGGGCGAAGCGGGCGGGCAGCCCGGCGAGCGCCCGGTGGAACGGGCCGGGACGCCAGGTCAGGCTGTCGACGGGCACCGCGAGCTCGATGTCGGGGAGCTGGTTGAGCAGCTTCTCGATGGCCGCAACGGCGATGAGCTGAGCGGGGTCCTTGGCCGGGCAGGCGTGCGGTCCGGCGCTCCACGCGAGGTGGGCCCGCTTGCTCAGGAGCTGGCGGGACGAGGAGAGCTTGGGGTCCGTATTTGCCGCAGCGAAGCTGATGAGAATCAAATCGCCCGCGGCCAGCCGCGTATTACCGAATTCCGTGTCCTGCACGGGATAGTGCGGGGCGTAGTTCGCCATCGGGGCCAGATTCCAGAGGGCGTCGTCGATGGCGTCCTCCACCAGCAGCCCGCCACCCGAATACCGCTCGTCGGACAGCATGAGGTAGAGCCCGTTGGCGATGAGGTTCCGCTGCGGTTCCGTACCGGCCGAGATGAGCATGACGAGCTGATGAATCATCTCCTCGTCGCTCAGCTTCGCGCCGTGCTGCATCAGCCGGGAGGTGACATCGTTCCCCGGCTGCCGCCGCTTGAGCGCGACCAGTTCGAGCAGGCCCTGGGTCAGCTCCTCGTTGGCCTTTTCCGCGTCGACCCCGCCGTCGAAAATCCCCGAGGTGCCGAAGATCAGTCGGTCACCGATTTCCGGCGGGCAGCCGAGAAGCTCGTTGAAGACCAGCAGCGGCAGCATCTTGGCGTAGTCGTTGAGGAGGTCGACCGAGCCGCGGGCGCTGAATTGGGCGATGAGATAGGAGGCGACCTGCTCGACGTGCCGGCTCAGCCAGTGGGGGTCCACCCCCGCCAGGCTGTCCGTCACCGCCTGGCGCAGCCGCAGGTGCTCCGCCCCGTCGGTGAACAGACAGTTCGGGCGATATCCCAGCATGGGCACAACCGGACTGTTCTGCGGTACTTTGCCTTCGTTGAAATCACGCCATCGTCGGGCATCCTTGGCAAAGGCATCCGGGTTCTGTAGCACCTGGAGGGCCGCCGAGTAGTCCGTGACGAGGTTGGCCTCCACCCCGGGCGACAGCTCGACCGGGGCGATCGGCCCGTACGACCGGAGGTGTGCGTAGAAGGCATCCGGATCGGCCGCGAACTCGGGCCCGTGCAGCGGCACCCGCTCGCCGCTGCCGCGATGGGCAGGGCAGCCCGGTGGCGGAACCGGGAAGTCCGATTGTGTCTCCATTACGTGCTCCTAGCGGGTACGTTCCTGCAGGTAGCGAACAAGCGCCATCAGCGCATTGGCCGATGACTTCTCGTCACGCGCGTCACAGGTGACGACAGGTGTCTCGGGCAGCAGGTCCAGTGCCTCGCGCAGTTCCCCATCGGGACGGACAGGTGTGCCATCGAAGTGGTTGACGGAAATCGCATAGGGGAGTCCGTACTGTTCCACCAGGTCGATCACCGGGAAGGATTCCTTGAGGCGTTCCGGATCGACCAGGATCAGCGCTCCGAGCGCACCCCGCGTCATGTCCTCCCACACCTGGACGAAGCGCTCCTGTCCGGGTGTTCCGAAGAGATAGAGGACAAGGCGTTCGCTCAGCGTGAGGCGGCCGAAGTCCATGGCCACCGTGGTCGTGGTCTTGCCGCGGGTGCCCATCAGATCGTCGACGTGCGCACCGGCCTGCGTCATCCGTTCCTCGGTGCGCAGCGGGGGGATTTCGGACATGGTGCCGATGAACGTCGTCTTTCCGACCGCGAAGTGCCCCACGACCAGGATCTTGGCCGCGATCTGCACCGCGTCGTCCAGATAGACGTCCTCATCCGAAGCGGGCCTGGAGACCATCCAGTACCTCCTGAAGGAGTGAAACGTCGACGAGCTGGGCGGGGGGCGCGGGGGCGCGCGTGACCAGGTAGCCGTCCGACGACAGGTCGGACAGCAGGACCTTGACGATGCCGATCGGCAGCCCCATGTGGCCCGCGATCTCGGCAACCGAGAGATAGCCCCCTGAACACAGGTCCAGCAGGCTCCGCTTCTCCGGGTCGAGCGTCGGAGCACGTCTCTGTTCGGATGCGGTGACCAGGGTGATCAGGTTGAACTGGTCGGTGTCCGGGAGCCCGCGGCCGTTGGTGATGACGTACGGTCGCACTAATCCGGCGGTCTCGGGCTCCTGCTCCTCCGGGGCGGTCATGCCTGAACGCCCGTTTCGCGGGGCGGAGTGGTCAGCGCCTTGCCGAGCTGACCGACGAGCTGCTGCATACGGAAGGTGATGTCGGCCATGTCGACATCGGGCGCGGAGGAGACCGCCAGGTACGCGCCCTCGCCGGCCGAGATCAGGAAGACCCAGCCGCCGTCGAACTCCACCAGGGTCTGACGCCAGTTCATATGAGGGCCGCCGCAGAAGCCGGCCATGGTGCGGCTCAGCGACTGGATACCGCTCATCGCGGCGGCGACGGTGTCGGCCTCGTCCTTCCTGACCTCTTGAGATCGGGCCATCAGCAGACCGTCGGCGGACACCAGGATCGCGTGACGTGCCCCGGGTACTTCCAGGGCGCTGTCAAGCATCCATGACAGGTCGTTGTTCACTGAGGATCATGCCCTTCCCTGTTCGGGTTTGCGGAGCGTCCGGACTGTGTGCCGCGCTGGAACGCGCCCATGATCGAAGCGGTTTCCTCGCTCGTCCGGGCCGGGGCGTTCGCCTCGTCTGATCGCGGCACGATGGAGATGGACCCCTTGCGTCGGCGTTTGGGCAGGCCGCCCGCGGTGGAATCGCTCTCTTCGGGGGCGGCGTCCGCCTGGGACGTACGGGGCGCGGGCTGTTCTTCCGGCTCGGGCATGTTGGTCAGGAGGTCCTCGGGAAGAAGCACTACCGCGCGCACACCACCGTAGGGAGAGGCCGAGTCGACGGAGACCGTGAATCCGTAGCGGGAGGCGAGCACGCCGATCACCGCGAAACCGAACTGTGGCGGGTTCCCCAGACCCGTGACACCCGCCGCGCGCTGGGCGGAGAGCAGTTCGTCGGCCCGGTTCTTCTCCTCCTCGTTCATACCGACGCCGGCGTCGTCGATGATGATGCAGACGCCCTTGGGGACGGTGCGGATGGTGATGTCGATGGGGGAGTCGGGGGCGGAGTAGCTGGTCGCGTTGTCCAGCAGCTCGGCGAGGGCCAGCGCGACCGGTTCGACGGCCCGGCTGACCAGAGCGAAGTTGCTCTGGGAGCGGATCTCGACGCGCGTGTAGTGGCGGATGCGGCCCTTCGCGCTGCGCACCACGTCGTAGACGGAGGCGACGGCCCGCTGACGGCCCAGCCAGCCGTCACACAGAACGGCGATCGACTGCGCACGGCGGCCGAACTGCGAGTTCATGTGGTCGATCTCCAGCAGGTCCTGGAGAATGTGGTGCTCGCCGTAGCGGTCCTGGAGCTTCGTGATCGCCAGCTGCTGTTCGTTGGCAAGACCCTGAAGCGTCCGCATGGCGGATTTCAGCGCGCTCTTGGTGGCTTCCTCGGAGCGTATCTGAGCGTCCTGAACCGCTGCCGCGTAGTTGTTTTCGAGTTCGGCGGTGCGGTTCTCGAGTTCCGCCTTCTCGGTACTGAGCTTCGCTCTCGCTTTTCGCCCGCGGATAATGGCGGTTGCGGCGAGAGGCGTGCCAGCGATCAGGGCCCAGAGCGCAGGATCCTGTATGTAATGCGTCATAAGACTCTCTTTAAACGACTAGACCGCCAGGGACTGAAGGGTTGGTGCTGGTAAGAATCCGGGTGATATGGAGAAGCGGCGGTAAGTCAGCGCCCGTACGGCGCCCGAGGGGACCGGGCGTACCGCCCTCGACCTGCCGCGGGCAGCGCACAGGCAGGGGTGCGCCGGCACGGCTCCATATGCCCAACTGGCGGCATAGTGCTCCTCAGAGTGGTAACCCTCTCGGCTGATTTACCGGATCGCCGTGTGTCTTACGGGCCCTTGGCTCGCCTGGCAAGCGCGGTGATCGTATCACCAGAGGCAGGAGGCCCCGTGCATGTGCCGGAGTCTCATTCAACCACCTGACACTGTTTCAGCCATCCCCGCATTTTGCCTCATTGGGCGACGTCAGCGCATGTTCCGCAGGTCGGAGTGGTGGGCGCCGCGGGCCGTTCCGGGCGATGGTCGCAGCCGTCAGATATCGGGCATTCACCGCGCACTGTGAGCGCATCGTGGAGGGTGTGTGGAGAAGGTCGTCGAATTACTTCGACATTAATTGGCGTTACTTTCGCGTTATGGATTTACTTCCGATAAGTGGCGTATCGGAATCCACGGGTCGCGGCCGGTATCGTCGGGGCGTGTCCGATCAGCCCTGCCCCGCCTCCGCTCCCACCCTCTTCACCTGGGAGTTCGCCACTGATCCCTACCCCGCATACGCCTGGCTACGCGAGCACGCCCCGGTGCATCGCACCACGCTCCCCAGCGGGGTCGAAGCCTGGCTGGTGACCCGCTACGCCGATGCCCGTCAGGCCCTCGCCGACGCCCGGCTCTCGAAGAACCCCCAGCGGCATAGTGAGTCCGCTCACGCCCGGGGCAAAGTGGGCATCCCGGGCGAGCAGCGCGCGGATCTGATGACACATCTGCTCAATATCGATCCCCCGGACCACACCCGGCTGCGGCGGCTGGTGTCCAAGGCGTTCACCCCGCGCCGCGTTGCCGCGTTCGCCCCGCGGGTGCGCGAGCTGACCGACGACCTCATCGACGCCTTCGCGGACCGGGGAGAGGCGGACCTCATCCACGAGTTCGCCTTTCCTCTCCCCATCTACGCGATCTGCGATCTGCTCGGCGTTCCGCGCGAGGACCAGGACGACTTCCGGGACTGGGCCGGAACGATGATCCGGCACGGCGGGGGCCCGCGCGGGGGAGTGGCCCGCGCGGTGAAGAAAATCCGCGCCTATCTGGCCGAGTTGATTCACCGTAAGCGCGCCGCGCTCGGCAACGACTTGATGTCGGATCTGATCCGGGCCAGCGACCACGGTGACCATCTCACCGAGAACGAGGCCGCGGCGATGGCCTTCATCCTTTTGTTCGCGGGTTTCGAGACCACCGTCAATCTGATCGGCAACGGCCTCTACGCGCTGCTGCGCCATCCCGGGCAGCGGGCCCGGCTGCACGGGGCATTGGAAGAAGGGGACGAGGAACTGCTCGCCACCGGGGTCGAGGAACTGCTGCGCTACGACGGCCCGGTGGAGATGGCCACCTGGCGGTTCGCCACCGAGCCGGTGACCATCGGCGGGCAGCACATCGCCGAGGGAGAGCCGGTGCTGGTGGTGCTCGCCGCCGCCGACCGCGACCCCGAGCGCTTCGCCGACCCCGACGTGCTCGACCTCGCCCGCACCGACAACCAGCACCTCGGTTACGGCCACGGCATCCATTACTGTCTGGGTGCCCCGCTGGCCCGCCTCGAGGCGCAGACCGCGCTCGCCACCCTGCTGCGCCGTATCCCGGATCTCCGGCTCGCGGTGGAGCCGGACGACCTGCGCTGGCGTGGCGGGCTCATCATGCGCGGACTGCGCGCCCTTCCGGTGACCTGGGGAAAGTGACATCCGGTCAGCCATGTGACCGTGACGTGACCTGAGATACACCGGCTTGTGATGATCGTGTGGCGTCGCTATGTTCAACCGACAAACCGAGCCCCCACACGAGAGGCGATTCGCATGCTTTCCGGGAACGGACGTCACCGCCGCCCCCGCCAGGCTCCGGCCATCGTCGTCGCGGCGGGGGTGACCGGCGCGAGCATCGCCCTCCCGCTCTTCGGAGCGACCGGCGCCCAGGCAGCCCCCGCCTCCACATGGGACCAGGTCGCCGAGTGCGAGAGCGCCGGGATGTGGAGCGCCAACGAGGGCAACGGCTTCTACGGCGGCCTGCAACTGACCCTCGACATGTGGAAGAAGTACGGCGGCACCAGCTACGCCCCGCGGCCCGACCTCGCCAGCCGCTCCCAGCAGATAGCCGTCGCCGAGTCGATCCTCGGCGACCGCGGCCCGGACGCCTGGCCCAGCTGCGCGCTGAACGCCGGGCTGACCGACGGCGGCGACGCCCCGGACGTGAACCCCGGCAGCACGGCGCGCCCCTCCCAGCAGGACGACGCGGAGCGCGAGGACCGTGACCGGTCCGACGCCCGGGACCGTGGCGCTCCGTCCGGCAAGACGCCGGACGCCTCCGACGCCTCCGACGCGCCCACCGGGCCGGAGCGGCCCGAGCACTCGGCCACGCCGGGCGACTCGAACGACTCGAACGACTCGAACGACTCGGACGACGCGAACGACTCCGACGGCTCGAACGGCGGCGCGTCCTCCCCGTCCCCTTCTTCCGGTGCGCCGTCCCCCGGCGCGTCCGACCCCTCGCCGACCCCCTCCTCCACCGAGCGCGGCTCCGAGGGCACCTCCGGCGCCCGCCGGGGCGAACGGGACACGGGGCAGCGGCCGAGCGACCACGCCTCGCGCGGCGGTGCCGACAGGGCGGAAAACCCCACGGATGGCGGCTACACGGTGCGTCCGGGTGACAACCTTTCAGCAATCGCCGAAAAGCAGGAATTGGGCGCCGACTGGCGTCGGCTCTACGAGTCCAACGAAAACCTCATCGGAACCGACCCGGATCTCATTCTCCCTGGTCAGCGACTTGATCTCACCATCAGGAGCCGGTAGTTCGGGGTGATTTGCCCGATCTGGAACCGGTGAGACATACCTCTCGTCACATTTTCCGGGGCGTCCGAGGTGTCCGGTCTCTCCGCACCCGGCCCCACCTGCGCCGATGTGGGCCGAGTGAGATCGATAACAGCCCTGTTCACTGGGATAAGGGTGTTTGAACGTTTCCCGCACGTGTGTTTAACGTCTTTCCGCTCGCCACCGCGAGCACCGTCGACCGTCACGCCGAGTCCTGCCGGCGGTCGTCCGGTACCGACGCGCCAGCGCCGAAGGCAGGAGCGGGGGACCCAAGGTAAGTGCCGGGAGGCCAGCAAGATCGGCCGAGCGGCTAGGGGTGAAGCAGGGTGCGGACCCCCGCACCCAGCCGGGCAACTCACGCCCGAACCCGACAGCTCACCTCGTAGGCGTCGGTGAGGAAACGAACGAACATGTCCAACGCTCAGGGCAAGCACCGTCGTCCTTCCAAGGCCACTCGTTTCGCAGCGCTCGCCGGCCTCGCCGGAGCCGCCGTGGCCACCCCGCTCATCGGTGCGACGTCCGCCTCTGCCGCCACCACGTCCCAGTGGGACCAGGTCGCGCAGTGCGAGTCCGGCGGCAACTGGTCGATCAACACCGGCAACGGTTACTACGGCGGCCTTCAGTTCTCCTCCTCCACCTGGGCCGCGTACGGCGGTACCGCCTTCGCACCCACCGCCGACAAGGCCGGCAAGGCCCAGCAGATCCAGGTGGCCGAGAAGGTCCTGGCCAGCCAGGGCAAGGGCGCCTGGCCGGTCTGCGGCAAGGGCCTGACCAGCGGCGGCGCCCCGTCCGCCCCGGCGCCGTCCACCCCGTCGCAGAGCCAGTCCGACTCCTCGCAGTCGGCCCCGTCCGCCAAGCCGAAGGCCGCGCCCCGCAGCGCGCCCGAGCACGCCGCGCGCGCCGAGACCCGCGGCCCGATCAAGAAGGGCGACGGCGAGTACAAGGTCAAGTCCGGTGACACCCTTGGCAAGATCGCCAAGACGGAGGACGTCAAGGGCGGCTGGAAGAAGCTCTTCGAGCTGAACAAGAACGTCATCCAGAAGGCCGACCTGATCTTCCCCGGCCAGCAGCTCCACCTGAGCTGAGCAGCCACACCGTAGTCAACGAGGGGGTGTCTTTCGGGTCAGGCCGGATCAGAGGCATGATCCGGAAGACGCCCCCTGGCCCCGGCCGGGTGCGCCGCCCCCACGGTGCACCCCGCCGGGGCTTCGGTGCGGTTAGGCTCATGCTGCTACCGAAGACCCATACGAAGGAGAACCTCGTGCCGTCCATCGACGTCGTCGTAGCTCGCGAGATCCTCGACTCGCGAGGCAATCCCACGGTCGAGGTCGAGGTCGGCCTCGACGACGGCAGCACCGGCCGTGCCGCCGTCCCGTCCGGCGCCTCCACCGGCGCCTTCGAGGCCCTCGAACTCCGTGACGGCGACAAGAACCGCTATGGCGGCAAGGGCGTGGAGAAGGCCGTCCTCGCCGTCATCGAGCAGATCGGCCCCGAGCTGGTCGGCTATGACGCCACCGAGCAGCGCCTGATCGACCAGGCGATGTTCGATCTGGATGCCACTCCGGACAAGTCCTCGCTCGGCGCCAACGCCATCCTCGGCGTCTCCCTCGCCGTGGCGCACGCCGCCTCCGAGGCGTCCGACCTGCCCCTCTTCCGTTACCTCGGCGGCCCGAACGCGCACCTGCTGCCGGTCCCGATGATGAACATCCTCAACGGCGGCTCGCACGCCGACTCCAATGTGGACATCCAGGAGTTCATGATCGCGCCGGTCGGCGCGGAGTCCTTCTCCGAGGCCCTGCGCTGGGGTGCCGAGGTCTACCACACCCTGAAGGGCGTGCTGAAGGAGCGCGGCCTGTCCACCGGTCTCGGTGACGAGGGCGGCTTCGCGCCGAACCTCGACTCCAACCGGGACGCCCTCGACCTGATCGTCGAGGCCATCAAGAAGGCCGGCTACCAGCCCGGCCAGGACATCGCGCTCGCGCTCGACGTCGCCGCCTCCGAGTTCCACAAGGACGGCGTCTACCAGTTCGAGGGCAAGGCCCGCACCGCGTCCGAGATGACCGCGTACTACGCCGAGCTGGTCGAGGCGTACCCGCTGGTCTCCATCGAGGACCCGCTGAACGAGGAGGACTGGGACGGCTGGAAGACGATCACCGAGCAGCTCGGTGACAAGGTCCAGCTGGTCGGCGACGACCTGTTCGTGACCAACCCCGAGCGGCTGGCCCGCGGCATCGAGAACGACACCGCGAACGCCCTGCTGGTCAAGGTCAACCAGATCGGCTCGCTGACCGAGACCCTCGACGCCGTCGAGCTGGCCCAGCGCAGCGGCTTCAAGTGCATGATGTCGCACCGCTCCGGTGAGACCGAGGACGTCACGATCGCCGACCTGGCCGTCGCCACCAACTGCGGCCAGATCAAGACCGGCGCCCCGGCCCGCTCCGAGCGGGTGGCCAAGTACAACCAGCTGCTGCGCATCGAGGAGATCCTCGACGACGCCGCGGTGTACGCGGGCCGCTCCGCCTTCCCGCGGTTCAAGGGCTGACCGCTTCTCGAACCTCGAGGAGCGGACACGTCTGACGCTTGTCCCCGGCCGCGGTCCCGTACCGTGGCCGGGGACGGCGTTACTCAAGCGAAGTCATCACCGGGGAGGCGACGTGCCGGCGGATCGGTTCTCCACCGCGACCAGGCTGAAGGCGCTCGGCGAACACGCCGCCGCCCGGGTCTACCGTGCCCGGATCAAGCGCCGCCGCAGCCGGCTCACCGGCCGGGCCGCCCTCCTCGCGCTGGTCGTCTGCTCCCTGGTGGTCGCCCTGGCGTATCCCATGCGGCAGTACATCTCCCAGCGCTCGGAGATCGCCGACCAGCGGCGCCAGGCCCAGCGCGAGCGCGCCGAGGTGGCCAAGCTCCGCGAGCAGAAGGCCCGGCTGCGCGACCCGGCGTACATCGAGCGGCAGGCCCGCGAGCATCTGCACTATCTGATGCCGGGCGAGACCGGCTTCAGCATGGTGGACCCCGGTGCCCGGGCCGAGCGCTCCACCGACCGGGGCGCGGGCGACCGCCCCTGGTACACCAACCTCTGGGACGCCGTGGACACGGCGGACGCGCCGAAGGCGGGCAGCGCGCACCGCTGACCCGCCTTGCCGACGTCGTAGGCCGCTCCGGCCTGACCCCGATCGAGAAAGAGAACTTTCCCCTCGTGACTCCGCTCCCCGTCCGAAGGTGGGGGCTTCCAACCTGAAGGTTGCGGTCCAGCCCGAACCGACCCCTTCCGGGGCAGAAAGAACATACCAGAGGTCAGGGTAGCGATTGCCTCACCGGCCGAAGTCGGTGCCCGCCTCGCAAGGAGACTCATGGACACGCCCCCTCCGCAGACGGAGCCCACCGCGCCCACCGACGCGGACATCGCCGCCGTCAAGGAGCAGCTGAACCGCCTCCCGCGGGGCCTGCGCGCCGTCGCGCACCGGTGCCCCTGCGGCAACCCCGATGTCGTCGAGACCGCGCCGCGCCTCGAGGACGGCACGCCGTTCCCCACCACGTACTACCTGACCTGCCCGCGCGCCGCGTCCGCGATCGGCACGCTGGAGGCCGAGGGCGTGATGAAGGAGATGACGGCCCGGCTGGGCGAGGACCCCGAGCTGGCCGCCGCCTACCGGGCCGCCCACGAGGACTACATCGCGCGCCGCGACGCCATCGAGGTGCTGGAGGGCTTCCCGAGCGCGGGCGGCATGCCGGACCGGGTGAAGTGCCTGCACGTCCTGGTCGGCCACTCCCTCGCGGCCGGTCCCGGGGTCAATCCGCTCGGCGACGAGGCGATCGCGCTGCTGCCCGAGTGGTGGCGCAAGGGCCCGTGCGTCGCGCCCTGTGCCCAGCCGACGGAGGAGGAGACCGCATGACCCGCGTCGCGGCCGTGGACTGCGGCACCAATTCGATCCGGCTGCTGGTCGCCGACGCCGACCCGGCCACGGGTGAGCTGACCGAGCTGGACCGCCGGATGACGATCGTCCGGCTGGGCCAGGGCGTGGACCGCACCGGGCGGCTGGCCCCCGAGGCGCTGGAGCGCACCTTCGCCGCGTGCCGGGAGTACGCGGAGGTCATACGCGGGCTGGGCGCCGAGCGCGTCCGCTTCGTCGCCACCTCGGCCTCGCGGGACGCCGAGAACCGCGAGGAGTTCGTGCGCGGCGTCGTGGACATCCTCGGCGTCGAGCCCGAGGTGATCACCGGCGATCAGGAGGCGGCGTTCTCCTTCACCGGGGCGACCAAGGAGCTGACCGGACATGAGCATCTGAGCGGTCCGTTCCTGGTGGTGGACATCGGCGGCGGCTCGACCGAGTTCGTCAGCGGCGACGACGGGGTGCGGGCGGCCCGCAGCGTCGACATCGGCTGTGTGCGGCTGACGGAGCGCCATCTCGTCGTGGACGGCCAGGTCCCGGAGGTGCCGACGGAGGATCAGATCTCGGCCGTCAGGGCGGACATCGAGCGGGCGCTGGACCTCGCCGAGGAGACGGTGCCGCTCACCGGCGGCTGCCGCCCCGGCGAGGGCGGTCACACCCTGGTCGGACTGGCCGGTACGGTCACCACCGTCGCCGCCATCGCGCTGGGGCTTCACGAGTACGACCCGGCCGCGATCCACCACGCCCGGGTCCACGCCGGTCAGGTCGGCGAGATCACGGCCAAGCTGCTGACCTCGACCCACGAGGAGCGGGCGGCGATCGGGGCGATGCATCCGGGCCGGGTCGACGTGATCACCGCGGGCGCCCTGGTGCTGCTGTCGATCATGAATCGGACCGGTGCCGAGGAGGTCGTCGTGAGCGAACACGACATCCTCGACGGCATCGCCTGGAGCATCGCCTGAGCGGGTTCGCTATCGTCTGAGCGGCTGTGGAGGGCCCTTCGGGGGCCTTCCGCGGACCGCCGCCAAAAGAGTTCGTGAAACTCTTCACATGAAAAAGGTGCCTGGTGGCCGCCTTCTGGGCCGCCTCGGGGCCGCTATTGGTGACGGTGTTCATCAACTCGGGCCCGATCATGGCCGATCGGCCCGATCCCCGGGCCGCCCGGGAACCTCGTGGTCTACCCGCGCGTTCAACGACTATCGCTGCTCAGCGGGGCTGGGAACGCCTCGCTCCGGCTGCCGGTTCCCTGGCCAAGCTATGGCGTCCGTCACGGGGGCGGCGGAGTGTAGCAGATACCCCCACATTGCTTGTGAAGGGGCTCACGAGGCCCCCCTCGGGGGGTGCTGGATACTCGAATCATGAGCACCACGGAGCGTCCCAGGATCCTCGTTGTAGGCGGTGGGTACGTAGGCCTGTACGCGGCGCGCCGCATCCTCAAGAAGATGCGGTACGGCGAGGCGACTGTCACGGTCGTCGACCCCCGCTCGTACATGACGTACCAGCCCTTCCTCCCCGAAGCTGCGGCCGGCAGCATCTCTCCGCGCCACGTCGTGGTTCCGCTGCGGCGTGTGCTCCCCAAGGCGGAGGTCCTCACCGGCCGGGTGTCGAACATCGACCAGGACCGCAAGGTCGCCGTCGTCCAGCCGCTCGTCGGCGAGTCGTACGAGCTGCCCTTCGACTACCTCGTCATCGCGATGGGCGCGGTCTCCCGCACCTTCCCGATTCCCGGCCTGGCCGAGAACGGCATCGGGATGAAGGGCATAGAAGAGGCCATCGGCCTGCGCAACCACGTTCTCGAGCAGCTCGACAAGGCCGACTCCACCACGGACGAGGACATCCGCCGCAAGGCGCTCACCTTCGTCTTCGTCGGCGGTGGCTTCGCGGGTGCGGAGACCATCGGCGAGGTCGAGGACATGGCCCGCGACGCCGCCAAGTACTACCCGAACGTGAAGCGCGAGGACATGCGCTTCGTGCTCGTCGACGCGGCCGACAAGATCCTCCCCGAGGTGGGCCCGAAGCTCGGTCAGTGGGGTCTGGAGCACCTCCAGAACCGCGGTGTCGAGATCTACCTCAACACCTCGATGAACTCCTGCGTCGACGGCCACGTGGTGCTCAAGAACGGCCTCGAGGTCGACTCCAACACCATCGTGTGGACCGCGGGCGTCAAGCCCAACCCGGCGCTCGCCCGGTTCGGTCTCCCGCTCGGCCCCCGCGGCCACGTGGACACCGGCGCGACCCTCCAGGTGAAGGGCACCGACTACATCTGGGCCGCGGGCGACAACGCCCAGGTGCCGGACCTCGCCAGCGGCGAGGGCGCCTGGTGCCCGCCGAACGCCCAGCACGCGCTGCGCCAGGCCAAGGTCCTCGGCGACAACGTGATCTCGGGCATGCGGGGCTTCCCGCAGGGCGAGTACAAGCACGCCAACAAGGGCGCCGTCGCGGGTCTCGGCCTCCACAAGGGCGTCGCGATGATCGTCCTCGGCAAGATGAAGATCAAGCTCAAGGGCCGGCTGGCCTGGTACATGCACCGTGGCTACCACGGCATGGCGATGCCGACCTTCAACCGCAAGATCCGGGTATTCGCCGACTGGACGCTGGGCATGTTCCTCAAGCGCGAGGTCGTCTCCCTCGGCGCCATGGAGAACCCCCGCGAGGAGTTCTACGAGGCCGCCGCCCCGGTTTCCGCGGCCGCCGCCCCGAAGGCCTCCGCCGAGGTCGCCGCGGAGAAGGCCAAGGCGTCCTGACCCCGGCCCCCGGCACCGGGCAGCTGAACATCCGGCACATCTGAATACCGAGAGAACGCCGAGGGCGTCCGCCATCCGTGGGGCGGACGCCCTTCGCGTGTGCCTTTTTACCGTTTCCAGACGTGTCGGCGGGACTGTACGGGCGGTTCCATGGTGTTTACGTGGTGAGTATCTTCCCTGACTTGCCATCATGGAGGTGTGCCGAGATGACCCACGCCGCCGCGCGACTCGCCGCCCTGGCCGAGGAGGCGCTGGGAGCCCCGCTCCCCCTCCGCATCCGGGCCTGGGACCGCAGCGAGACCGGTCCGCCCGGCGCCCCCGTTCTCGTCCTGCGGCGCCGCAGGGCGCTGCGCCGGATGCTGTGGAAGCCGGGCGAACTCGGCCTGGCCCGGGCCTGGGTGGCGGGCGATCTGGAGATCGAGGGCGACCTCTACGAGGCGCTGGAGCAGCTGGCCGGGCTGCTGTGGGAGCGGGACGAACCCGCGGCCCCGCGCCGGAGCCGCCTCGCCGCCGCCCTCAAGGCCGCGCGCGACCCGAAGGTGCGCGCGGCCGTCCGCGATCTGGTCGCCCTCGCCGGACCCGGACTGCCGCCGGCCCCGCCGCGCGAGGAGGCCGGGGCGACCCGCGGGCCGCTGCACACGCTGCGCCGCGACAAGAAGGCCATCAGCCACCACTACGACGTCGGCAACGACTTCTACGAGCTGGTGCTCGGCCCCACGATGGTCTACTCGTGCGCGTACTGGGAAAGACCGGACACCACGCTGGAAGAGGCGCAGCGGGCCAAACTCGACCTGGTCTGCCGCAAGCTCGCGCTGGAGCCCGGGCAGCGGCTGCTGGACGTGGGGTGCGGCTGGGGCTCGATGGTGCTGCACGCGGCGCGCGAGTACGGGGTGCGGGCGGTCGGCATCACGCTCTCCGAGGAGCAGGCGTCGTACGCCCGTAAGCGCATCGCGGACGCCGGGCTGACCGAGAAGATCGAGATCCGGGTGCAGGACTACCGCGAGATCGACGACGGCCCGTACGACGCGATCTCCTCGATCGGCATGGCCGAGCACGTGGGTTCCGTGCGGTACGCCGAGTACGCCGCCATCCTGCACCGGCTGCTGGCCCCCGGCGGGCGGCTGCTGAACCACCAGATCGCCCGGCGCCCCGAGCCGGACGAGGAGGCGTACCACGTGGACGAGTTCATCGACCGCTACGTCTTCCCCGACGGCGAACTGGCCCCCGTCGGCCGGACCGTGACCCAGCTGGAGGAGGCCGGGTTCGAGGTGCGCGACGTGGAGGCGATCCGCGAGCACTACGCGCTCACCCTGCGCCGCTGGGTCGCCAGCCTGGAGCGGTCCTGGCCGGAGGCCGTGCGGCTGACCTCCCCGGGCCGGGCCCGGGTCTGGCGGCTCTACATGGCCGCCTCCGCCCTGTCGTTCGAACGCAACCGGATCGGCGTCAACCAGATCCTCGCCGTCCGTACGCCGGAGAGCGGCGCGTCCGGGCTGCCGCTGCGGACCCGGGACTGGCGCGGCTGACCGAACACGGAACGGGCCTGATGCGCTTCCCGCGCATCAGGCCCGTTCGCGTCACTCCACGCCGCTCTACTCGGCCTTGATGGACTCCAGCATGTTCAGCTTGGCCGCCCGGCGCGCGGGCCACAGGGCCGCCAGCACGCCCACGACCGCGGCCATCGCCAGGAACAGGCCCATCCGGCCCCACGGCAGGACCAGTTCGTAGGTCGTGAGACCGGTGGAGATCAGCTCACCGGCCGCCCAGCCGAAGAAGACGCCGAGGCCGATGCCGAGCACCCCGCCGAAGAGCGAGATGACCAGCGACTCCAGCCGCACCATCCGCTTGATGCCGCGCCGGTCCAGGCCGATGGCCCGCAGCATGCCGATCTCCTGCGACCGCTCGAAGACCGACATGGCCAGGGTGTTGATGACCCCGAGCACCGCGACGATCACGGCCATGGCCAGCAGGCCGTAGAGCATGTTCAGCATCAGGGTGAACAGCTTGGCGATGCTGTCGGAGATGTCCTTCTTGTTCTGGACCTGGAGGGCCGGGTTCTCGCCGAGCGCCTTGGTCAGTGCGTCCTTGTTGGCCTCGGTCGCCCCGCCCTTGGTCTTCAGCATCACCTGGAAGTCGGTGACGGTGGCCATGTGCGGGGTGATGGTGGCGGCGTCGACCATGACCCCGCGGATCATCTGGTTGCCCTCGTACACCCCGCCGACGGTCAGCTTGGCGCTGCGGCCGTCCTGGTACGTCACGGGGATGGCCGAACCGACCTTCCAGTGGTTCTGGTCGGCGGTCTTGTCGTCGACGACGACCTTCTGCGCGCCGAAGCCGGAGAACGACCCGTCGAGGAAGTCCACGCCGACCAGCTGCTTGATGGCCTTGGGGTTGACGCCCGTCAGGGAGTCGGTCTGGCCGCCGACCTTGGCCGGGGCCTGGCGCAGCGGGCTGACCGCGGTGACCTCGGGCTGCTTCTCCAGCTTCTTGGCCACGTCCGGGGACAGCGGCCGCGGCGCGCCGCCGGCGCCGCCCATGCTGACGACGTAGTCGGACTTCAGGCCGTCCGAGGCCATCTGGTCGATGCCCTTCTGGACACTGCCCGCGATGACCGTCATGCCGGTGATCAGGGTGAGGCCGACCATCAGCGCGGAGGCGGTGGCGGCGGTACGGCGCGGGTTGCGCACCGCGTTCTGCCGGGCGAGCTTGCCGGACATCCCGAAGAGCCGCAGCACCGGGGCGGCGGCCGCGATCAGCGGCCGGGACAGCAGCGGGGTGAGCACGAAGACGCCGATCACCAGGACCGCGGCGCCGAACGCCATCGGGCCCTTGCCGTCCATGCCCTGGCCGGAGCCGTACAGCACCAGCGCCACACCGGCCGCGCCGAGCAGCGCGCCGATCGTGTTCCGCACCACCAGGCCACGGGTCGTCGGCGCGGCGTGCACGCTGCTCATGGCGGCGACCGGCGGGATCTTCGCGGCGCGGCGGCCCGGCAGCCAGGCGGCGAGCACGGTCACCACGACGCCGACGAGCAGCGACGCCGCTATGGTGGTGGGCTCGATGATCAGCGGCCCGTCCGGGACGACGGCCCCGGTGGAGCTGAGCAGCGAGCGCAGCCCGGCGCCGATGCCGACACCGGCGGCCATGCCGACGACGGCCGCGACGGCGCCGACGGCGGTGGCCTCGATCAGCACCGAGCGGGTCACCTGACGGCGGCTCGCGCCGACCGCCCGCATCAGGGCCAGCTCCTTGGTGCGCTGGGCGACCAGCATGGTGAAGGTGTTGGCGATGATGAAGATGCCGACGAAGAGCGCGATCCCGGCGAAGACCAGCATGGCGGTCTGCATGCTGCTCATGCCCTGCTTGATCTGCTCGGCCTGGTCGTCGGCGAGCTTCTGGCCGGTGGCGGCCTGCGCGGTCTCGGGCAGCACCTTGTCGACCGCGGCCTTCAGGGCGGCCTGCGAGGTCCCGGAGGCGGCCTTCACGTCGATCTCGTCGAACTGGCCGGGCTTGGCGAACAGCTTCTGCGCGGTGGCGTTGTCGTACAGCGCGAGGCTGCCGCCCGCCGCCACGTTGCCGTCGTCGGTGGTGAAGACGCCGGAGATCTTCTCGGTGCGCACCGGGCCGTTCACGGAGACCCGGATGCTGTCACCGGCCTTGTAGTGGCCCTTCTCGGCGGACTTGGCGTCGAGCGCGATCTCGCCCGCGGCCTTGGGCGCGCGGCCCTCGGTCATCGTGTACCGCGGGTCCTTGCCGTCGGGGCCCGGGTAGTAGTTCCCGCCGAGGGTGGAGAAGCCGCCGCCGAGCAGCTCGCCGTTCCGGTCGGCGAGGGCGGTGTAGCCCTTGACGACACCGGTGGCGGAGGCGGCGCCGTCCACCTTGGCCGCCTTGTCGAGCACTTGCTGACCGAGCCGCGGCGTGGGTCCTGGGACGCCGGAGCCGGTGTCGGACTTGTGCGGGGTGATGGCGACGTCGACGCCGTCGAAGCCCTTCTCGGAGCTCTTCTGGTAGGCGGCGGAGATGGTGTTGGTGAAGACCAGGGTGCCGGAGACGAAGGCCACGCCGAGCATGACGGCGAGGACGGTCATCAGCAGCCGGGCCTTGTGCGCAAGCACGTTGCGCAGGGCGGTACGGAGCATGGAAGTCAGTCCTGGGGAGGAAGAGAAGAGGTGCGGAGGCGTGAGCGGCGTGCGGTGACGGACGCGCGCCTCGCGTCAGCTCGTACGGCCCTTGGCGTCGAACCGCTTCATGCGGTCCAGCACCGAGTCGGCGGTCGGGTCCAGCAGCTCGTCCACGATCTGGCCGTCGGCGAGGAAGACCACCCGGTCGGCGTAGGCCGCGGCGACCGGGTCGTGGGTCACCATGACCACGGTCTGGCCGAGTTCGCGCACCGAGTTGCGGAGGAAGCCCAGCACCTCGGCGCCGGAGCGGGAGTCCAGGTTTCCGGTGGGCTCGTCCGCGAAGATGATCTCGGGCTTGCCGGCCAGCGCGCGGGCCACGGCGACGCGCTGCTGCTGACCGCCGGAGAGCTGGCTGGGACGGTGCTTGAGCCGCCCGGCCAGACCGACCGTCTCCACGACCTGGTCCAGCCACTTCGGGTCGGCCTTGCGGCCCGCGATGTCCATCGGCAGGGTGATGTTCTCCAGCGCGTTCAGCGTCGGCAGCAGGTTGAACGCCTGGAAGATGAACCCGATCTTGTCGCGGCGCAGTTGGGTGAGCTTCTTGTCCTTCAGGGCCGTCAGCTCGACGTCACCGATGCGGGCCGAGCCGCTGGAGACGGAGTCCAGGCCCGCCATGCAGTGCATCAGCGTCGACTTGCCCGAACCCGAGGGGCCCATGATCGCGGTGAACTCGGCTTGCCGGAACTCGACGGAGACGGCGTCCAGGGCGACGACCTGTGTCTCGCCCTGTCCGTAGACCTTGGAGAGGTCCGTTGCTCGGGCCGCCGCCGTCGTGGAACGGGCGGCGGTCTCGACGCCGGGAGTGGTGGTGGTCACGGTGCGGAGCTCCTGTCGTGCGGTGCGGTCGGCCGGGGACGTCCCTCCATCGTCCTTGCCATAAAGGGGGACGGGATCCCTCGCTCCTCCGGTTCTGCGCGCGACTCGGGTCGTACGCGCGCCCGACCGGAGTCCTCCTTGGGTAGGAGAGGACCCCCGAACGGGGGCATCGAGATTGCGTCAATCCGCCGTCAAAGGGGTCACAGGGCATATAAGCAGGTCCGGCGGGCGCCGGCATCGGCGGGTACCCTGACCCACTGCTGATGGGCCCTCAGTTGCCAATAAAATAAGACAACCTCGGTCCGGTGATTCGCTGTTCGGGTCCATCGGCCCGGATAGGCTCGTGCTGCTCTCCTGTGGGGAGGGAGGTACTTCGGTACGTCCCAGGGTGAGCCGCTGCCCGGATGGTGGAATGCAGACACGGCGAGCTTAAACCTCGCTGCCCCTCGCGGGCGTACCGGTTCAAGTCCGGTTCCGGGCACCTCCAGATCTCTTGGGCGCACTCTGCGTGCGCGCCCCGTCGCCCACCGTGCGACCAGGGCCCGCGCCCGGTCCCGCACCGGCTCCCGGGGGGACCTCGCGTTGTCCGGGCACGCGTGAAAAGATCCTCCTTGGGCACTAGGGTGCTTTCTTTGCTTACCCATTACTCTTAAGTCAAGGTCGCGCAGGGCGGCCATGGAGGAGTGAGATGAGGAGCAGCAACCCGGTCTTCTCGCGACGGGGGTTCAGCCGCAGCGGCGGCTACGCCGGCTTCGGCGCGGCCCAGCAGGCCGGGGGCCCCGCCGCAGTCCAGGGCAACCCGTACGCGGGCACCAATCCGTACGCGCAGACGCAAGCGGCACCGACCAACCCCTATGCGGCCGGTGGCCAGCAGAACCTGACGCCCGAACAGCTCCAGCAGATGTACGGAGCGCCCCCGGCCGGTCAGCAGACCGGCCGGATGACGATGGACGACGTCGTCATGCGCACCGGTATGACGCTGGGCACCGTGGTCGTCGCGGCCGCCGTCGCCTGGATCGCGCACCTTCCCATCGGTGCGGGCATCGGCGCCGCGCTGGTCGCGATGGTGCTGGGTCTGGTGCAGGCGTTCAAGCGCACGCCCTCGCCCGCGCTCATCCTGGGGTACGCCGCCT
This sequence comes from Streptomyces sp. BRA346, assembly GCF_052851135.1. NCBI lineage: Bacteria > Bacillati > Actinomycetota > Actinomycetes > Kitasatosporales > Streptomycetaceae > Streptomyces > Streptomyces sp. BRA346. The sequence goes on from NZ_JAIWIH010000011.1 coordinate 43,229, forward strand.
TCGAGGGACTCTTCCTCGGCGTCATCAGCCAGGTCTACAACGAGCGCTGGTCCGGCGCTCCCATGCAGGCGGTCCTCGGCACGATGGCCGTCTTCATCGGTGTGCTCGCCGCGTACAAGACCCGGCTCATCCGGGTGAACGCGCGCTTCCAGCGCTTCGTGCTGGCGGCGGCCATCGGCTTCATCCTGCTGATGGCGGTCAACCTGCTGTTCGCCGCCTTCGGCGGCGGTGACGGCCTGGGCTTCCGCAGCGGTGGCCTCGGCATCGCCTTCGGGATCATCGGCGTCGTGCTCGGTGCCGCGTTCCTGGCGATGGACTTCAAGCAGGTCGAGGACGGCGTCCGGTACGGCGCTCCGCGCGAGGAGTCCTGGCTGGCCGCGTTCGGTCTGACACTGTCGCTGGTGTGGATCTACCTGGAGCTTCTCCGGCTGATCTCCATCTTCAGGGACTAGCGCGGGGGACCGGCGTCCGGGGGCCTCAGGCGCCCCCGCCGCCCCCGTAACAGCCGAAGGGCCCGTGGAGGCAATTTGCCTCCACGGGCCCTTCGCCGTCTGCGGAATAAGCCGCTCTCGTGTCGTGCCCCTCTGTGGTACACGCTCTGCCTCCGGGCGGCGGGCTACAGCAGCTTGCGCGCCGCACGCCTCAGGTCGTGTTCGTGGATGATCGCTTTGGCGTGCCCATAGGCGAGCTGGTGCTCGCCCCGCAGCCAGCTGACCTTCTCCTCGAAGCGGAAGAAGGCGGGACCTTCGTCTACCGTGCGCAGCCAGTCGGCAATCTCACGGCCGGTGCATTGGGGGATGCGGGAGAGTAGGTTCCGGTGAGTCTCGTCGGAGAAGATCTGGGACATCGGCGCCTCCGGACGCGTCCATTCCGGACCCGGATTCAATCACCCGGGTGGGGTCCTTCAGCTCACCGTGCCTGAGTGTTCGGCCGTTGGCAACAGTCCGTGGGTGGCGCATACGCTCACGACGTGGATGATGCGACCCCTTTGCTGACTGCCGTCGACCGTCTCGCCGACCGGCTGCGCGCCCTCCCGCAGTCCCGGCTGCGCCAGGGCGCTGCGGCCGAAGGACTGGCTCTGGCGAGGGAATTGTCGGTGCGGGCCCAGCGTCTGGAGGAGCCCGGGACCCCGCCGCGGATCATGCCGGACGCGGGGATTTTCATGATCGCCGACCAGGTCGCGGTGGCCGGTCATGATTTGGTGCACGCGCTGGAGCGCGCGCCGGGTGGCGCCGCTGAGGCGGGGGCCGCGGAGGCGGCGGAGCTCGTCCGGGCGGCGGCCGGGCGCTGCGGCCTCTGAGGGCCGGTTCACGCGTTCCGGTTCACAGCTTCACAGCTTCACAGCTTCACAGCGACGCGATGACGCGGTCGGCGAGGACGTACACGTTCTCGTCCCCGCAGCCGAAGGTGAGGGCGTACGCACCCGAGACGCCCGAGCCGCCGAGCAGCACCGGGGCGGTGCCCTCGCGCAGCGCGTCCGCCAGCCGCTCGGCCGTCTCCCGGTGGCCGGGGGTCATGCAGATCGTGGTGCCGTCGGCGAAGACGTACACGTCGAGCGTGCCCAGCGGGCCGGGGCGTACGTCCGCCAGCGGGGTACGGGCCTCCGCCAGCTCGGTCAGCCGGGCCACGGTCCGGTCGTGGTCGGCGACCGGCGACGAGGGCGTGAAGTCGGGGTGCGAGGGGTGGCGGCGGCGCGCGGCGGCCAGCTCGGGCGACTCGACGGTCTCGGCCTCCTGGTCCGTCTCGACGCCGAGCTCCGCGCCGATCTCGGCACCCACCTCGGCGCCCACCTCCAGCTCCATCGGCTCCTCCGGCTCCTGCTCCCCGGCGGCGTCGCGGGCGTCCGGGCCCAGCGCGTCCAGGCCGAGCAGCGGCTCCAGACCGGCCAGATCCGCCTGGCGGGGCACGAAGAGCTGAGCGTCGTGCGGGGAGTCCTCGCCGAGCCCGGCCATCCCGCCGAGCAGCGAGGGGGCGTCGGACGACCCGGCCGAGTCCCGGGCCTCCTGGGCGGCCCAGAACGCCCGGGCCTCCGCCAGCTCGCGCTCCCGCTCCTCGGCGAGCGCGTCGGCGACGGCCGCGCGTATCTCGGCGGCGGGGGTGGCACGGGCGGCGGGCACCGTGACGGCGTCCTCCCCGGACCGGTCCGCCCGACCGGTCGCGGCGACCGTGGCGGCCAGCTCGGCGCGCAGCTCCGTGATCTGCCGCCGCACGGCGCGCGCGGTGTGCAGCGCGGCGGCGCCGGTGGCCGTGGCGGCCAGCGCGGCCAGCAGGAGGGCAAGGGTCATGGGGCTCACTGACGTAACTCCCGGTTGCTGTCGATCCCCCGAATTCCTACCTCAGCTTGACTCGGTTCGCCTCTCGGCGTCAGTGCAGGACGTCACGGAGCGGACCGAAGTCCATGCCCGGAAGGGGGCCGTCCACCGCCTCTGAGCTGGGGAGACGAGGCTCCCCCAGGACGTTGGTCACATCCTGGGGGAGATTGGGTCACAACTCGCGATCGGGCCGTGTATCCGCGGGGAACGCGGCTCAGCTCAGCCGCTCGATGACCATCGCCATGCCCTGGCCGCCGCCCACGCACATGGTCTCGAGACCGAACTGCTTGTCGTGGAACTGGAGCGAGTTGATCAACGTGCCGGTGATGCGGGCGCCGGTCATGCCGAACGGGTGGCCCACCGCGATCGCGCCACCGTTGACGTTGAGCCGGTCCAGGTCGATGCCCAGGTCCCGGTAGGACGGGATGACCTGGGCGGCGAACGCCTCGTTGATCTCCACCAGGTCGATGTCGCCGATCGCCATCCCGGCCCGGGCCAGCGCCTGCTTGGACGCCTCGACCGGTCCGTACCCCATGATCTCGGGGGAGAGGCCGGAGACGCCCGTGGACACGATCCGCGCCAGCGGGGTGATGCCCAGCTCGCGCGCCTTGGTGTCGGACATGATCACGAGCGCGGCGGCGCCGTCGTTGAGCGGGCAGCAGTTGCCCGCGGTGACGAGCCCGTCGGGCCGGAACACCGGCTTGAGGCCCCGTACGCCCTCCAGCGTCGTCCCCGCGCGCGGCCCGTCGTCCGTGGCCACCACGGTGCCGTCCGGGGTCGTCACGGGGGTGATCTCGCGCTCCCAGAAGCCCTTCTTGATGGCCTCCTCCGCGAGGTTCTGGGACCGCACGCCGAACGCGTCCATGTCCTCGCGGGTGATCCCCTTGAGCCGGGCCAGGTTCTCGGCGGTCTGCCCCATCGCGATGTACGCGTCGGGGATCAGCCCGTCCTCACGCGGGTCGTGCCAGTCGGTTCCCTCCTGCTCGGCCCGCGCGGCGGTACGGGCCTCGGCGTCGGCGAACACCGGGTTGTGGGTGTCCGGCAGCCCGTCCGAGGAGCCCTTGACGCTGCGCGACACCATCTCGACGCCTGCCGAGATGAACACGTCCCCCTCGCCCGCCTTGATGGCGTGCAGCGCCATCCGCGAGGTCTGGAGCGAGGACGAACAGTAACGGGTGATCGTGCACCCGGGCAGATGGTCCATCCCCATCTGCACGGCCACGATCCGCCCCAGGTTGTGCCCCTGCTCCCCGCCCGGCAGACCACACCCGAGCATCAGGTCGTCGATTTCCCGCGGATCCAGCTGGGGAACCTTGGCGAGCGCGGCCTGGATGATCTCGGCGGTCAGGTCGTCGGGCCGCAGGTCCTTGAGCGACCCCTTGAAGGCACGGCCGATGGGCGAACGGGCGGCAGAGACGATCACGGCTTCGGGCATCACGGCTCCATGGGGCGGATCGGGGGTGCGACGTCGGACTGTGAGGGAAGTTACCCGCACGTAGAGCAGGGGTCACGGGGCGAGTGCTGTGACGCGGAACTCTTTTTCCTAAGCGTACGCTCAGCGGTGCGGAGGCCGTTGTTGTCCCCGCCCCGCCCCTTCCCGAAACCGGGGCTCTGCCCCGGCCCCCGCTGGGGCTCTGCCCCCGGACCCCCGCTGGGGCTCTGCCCCAGGATCCCCGCCGGGGCCGCGCCCCGAACCCTCGCCGGGGCTCTGCCCCCGGACCCCCGCTGGGGCTCCGCCCCTGGACCCCCGCCGGGGCACCGCCCCGGACCCCGCTTTGGGGCTCCGCCCCCAAACCCCCGAACGGGCTCCGTCCCGGACCCCGTTCGGGGGGCTCCGCCCCCGAACCCCCACCGGGGCCGCGCCCCGGCCCTGGCCTGGGCCGGGACGTCCCAGCCCCGGGTCGGCACATCCAGCCCCTCCGGCGATTGAGGAGCGGGGTCCGGGGGCGGAGCCCCGGCGGGGGTGCAGGGGGCGGAGCCCCCGCAACGGGGCCCGGGGCGGAGCCCCGGTTCGGGAAGGGGCGGGGTGGGGAACAAAACCCCCTCAGTGCGTCACCGGGGGGACAGGGGCCGCCCCCTCCGCCGCGTCCTCCCCGGCGGGCCGGTTGCGCCGCAACAGGCGGGCCCACGGCCCACGGGCGGCCGTCACCTCGGTACCACCCTCCGCCGCGGCCGCGGCCGCCGCCGTGGCCACCGGCAGGATGCCCTCGTCGCGCGTCTCCGGCGCCTCCTCCGGCCACAACCCGAGCGCGCCGCACAACGTCGGCAGCACGGCCATCGCGGCCGTGGCGTACCCCTCCGCCGAGGGGTGGTAGTTGTCCGGCCCGAACAGCTCCCGCGGATTGGCCGCGAACTCCGGCCCCAGCAGGTCGCCCAGCGACACCGTACGGCCGCCCTGCTCCACGACCCCGATCGTCTGCGCCGCCGCCAGCTGGCGGCTCAACCGGCGCGCGACGAAGCGCAGGGGCTGGTACACGGGCTCGATGGTGCCCAGGTCGGGGCAGGTGCCCACCACGACCTCGCACCCGGCCTCGCGCAGCCTCCGCACGGCCTCCGACAGCAGCCGCACCGACTGCGCGGGCGGCATCCGCCCGGTGACGTCGTTCGCGCCGATCATGATGACGCAGACGTCCGGCAGCTGCTCCGGGTCCTCCAGCACCAGCGTGACCTGCCGTTCCAGGTCGCTGGACTGCGCCCCCGGGAGCGCCACGTTCCGCAGGTCCACCGGGCGCTCCGCCACCGCCGCGAGCCCGGAGGCCAGCAGCGCGCCCGGCGTTTGACTAGGGCGGTGGACGCCCTGTCCGGCGGCCGTGGAGTCGCCGAGAAAGGCCAGCCGCAGGGGTGGCTGGCCGGTCCTCCGGGCGAAGGCGAAGCCGTAGCGGCCGTCCGCGCGCGGCGGAGCCTCCTCCGACCCGCCCACGATCCGTTTCGCCAGGGAGACCTCGGTGAGCAACAGCACGGCGGTCACCCCGCCCAGCAGCCCGATCCCGCCGCCCCCGTACGCCGCCGCGGCCGCGATCCGCCGCGCAACCCTCGCCCTCGACATCGACATGGGTCCAGCCCACCTCCGTCCGAACGCCTTCTGTACCTTTGTACGCCTTGCTAACCACTTGGTGCCCCCTGCGTGCGTGACCACAACCGCACGGGTCGGTGGGCGGGTCCGCGCAATAAGCTGGCTCTAAGGGCCCGCGACGCGGCCGTCCCGACGCGGAGATCCCGCGGATTCCGGACCAGGAGCAGGCGTGCAGTACTACGAATCGATGATTGAGCTGGTCGGCAACACCCCGCTGGTGAAGCTCAACACCGTGACCGAAGGCATCCGGGCGACCGTCCTGGCCAAGGTCGAATACTTCAACCCCGGCGGCTCGGTGAAGGACCGCATCGCGGTCCGGATGATCGAGGCGGCGGAGGCGTCCGGCGCGCTGAAGCCCGGCGGCACGATCGTCGAGCCGACCTCCGGCAACACCGGCGTGGGCCTCGCGATGGTGGCCCAGCGCAAGGGCTACAAGTGCGTCTTCGTCTGCCCGGACAAGGTCTCCACCGACAAGATCAACGTGCTGCGGGCGTACGGCGCCGAGGTCGTCGTCTGCCCGACCGCCGTCGACCCCGAGCACCCCGACTCGTACTACAACGTCTCCGACCGCCTGGTGCGCGAGACCCCCGGCGCCTGGAAGCCCGACCAGTACAGCAACCCGGACAACCCGCGCTCGCACTACGAGAGCACCGGCCCCGAGCTGTGGGAGCAGACCGACGGGAAGATCACCCACTTCGTGGCGGGCGTCGGCACCGGCGGCACCATCAGCGGCACCGGCCGCTACCTGAAGGACGTGAGCGACGGCCGGGTCAAGGTCATCGGCGCCGACCCCGAGGGCTCCGTCTACTCCGGCGGCAGCGGGCGCCCGTACCTCATCGAGGGCGTCGGCGAGGACTTCTGGCCCAGCGCGTACGACCGGACCGTCGCCGACGAGATCGTCGCCGTCTCCGACAAGGACGCCTTCCAGATGACCCGGCGGCTCGCCAAGGAGGAAGGGCTGCTGGTCGGCGGCTCCTGCGGCATGGCGGTCGTCGGCGCGCTCAAGGTCGCCGAGAACCTCGGCCCGGACGACGTGATCGTCGTGCTGCTCCCGGACAGCGGCCGCGGCTACCTCTCCAAGATCTTCAACGACGAGTGGATGGCGGACTACGGCTTCCTGGAGGAGGACGGCCCGTCCGTGCGCGTCGGCGACGTCCTCCAGGGCAAGGAGGGCGGGCTGCCGTCGCTCGTCCACATGCACCCCGACGAGACGGTCGGGGAGGCCATCGAGGTCCTGCGGGAGTACGGCGTCTCGCAGATGCCCATCGTGAAGCCCGGCGCCGGACACCCCGACGTGATGGCCGCCGAGGTCATCGGCTCGGTCGTGGAACGCGAGCTGCTGGACGCCCTGTTCGCCCAGCGCGCCTCCCTCGGCGACTCCCTGGAGAAGCACATGAGCCCGCCCCTGCCGCACGTCGGCTCGGGCGAGGCGGTCGAGGACCTGATGGCCGTCCTGGGCCGGGCGGACGCGGCGGTCGTGCTGGTGGAGGGCAAGCCCAAGGGCGTCGTGAGCCGTCAGGACCTGCTCGCATACCTCGCCAACGGCACGAAGTGACGCCGCAGTTCGGGCTTCGGTGAAGTGGTACGTGAGCGTCACGCGTACGCAGCACAGCGTTAACACTGCCCCGGCAGATTAGGGGATGTCGGAAAGGACGACACCGACACCCAAGGATGCGGCGACCAGGACATCCGGAGCGGCTCCCGGACCTCCACAGTCGCCCGGGACGCGGGCTACCGCGTCCCTCGCGGGAACCGCCGTCGTCCCGCCCTCGGCACTACGCCGGGGTGCGGCGGTTCCCGCGCTTCACTTCCTGTGTTCCCGGCGGAACCGGGAGAAGAAGCCCAGCGAGTGGACCGCGTTGACGCCGACGATCCCGGCCCAGGTGATCAGCAGCCCGGACTCCCCGGCGTTGACCGCGCCGATCGCCGACAGCGGTATCGCGAGCACCAGGGACACCCCGACGAAGGCGAACCGCTCGCCGAGCCCCACGCCCGCCGCCTCCCCGTCCCCGCCCGTGTACGGGCGCGCGCCGCGCGCCGCGGCCATCTGGCGCTCGGCCTGCTGTCGCCGCAGATCCCGGTCCGCCGTATTGTCGAAGCGCTGCTGGACCTTCTCCAGGAAGGCGTCGATCAGTTCGGACTCGTACTCCGCGCCCAGCTCCTTGCGGGCCTGGAGGGTCGCGTCGAGTTCCCGTTTCAGCTCCGGGTCATGGGCGTCCATGGATACGAAGGTACGGTCACGGGGACGCTGAAGTCGGTAGGGCCAGCCCCCCACGAAAGGCGCAGGGGGCCGAAAGGAGTCAGTTCCGTGACCGCACCTCTCCTCTCCTCCCTCGCCGCGCCGGGCGGTGACCGCCCCGACGCGCTCACCGTCGGCGGCCGCGCCCTCTCGCGCGAGGACCTGCTGGGCGCCGCGGGCGCGGTGGCCGCCCGGGTGGCCGGGGCGCCGGTCGTCGCGGTCCGGGCGACCCCGACCGCGGAGACGGTGACGGCGGTCGTCGGCGCGCTGCTCGCCGGGGTGCCCGTGGTCCCCGTACCGCCGGACTCCGGACCCGCCGAACGGGACCACATCCTGCGCGACTCGGGCGCCGCCCTGCTGCTCAGCGGCGGCACCGGCGACACCGGCGTCGAGGCGCCGATCGAGACGGTGCCGGTGGACCTGACCGAGCGGGCGGCGTGGACGAAGCCGGAGCCCGACCCGGAGTCCACCGCCCTCATCCTCTACACCTCCGGCACCACCGGCGCGCCCAAGGGCGCCCTGATCTCGCGCCGCGCGGTCGCCGCCGACCTGGACGGGCTGGCCGAGGCCTGGGCCTGGACGGCGGACGACACCCTGGTCCACGGGCTCCCGCTGTTCCACGTGCACGGCCTGGTCCTCGGCGTCCTGGGCGCCCTGCGCACCGGCAGCCGCCTCGTCCACACCGGCAAGCCGACTCCGGCGGCCTACGCGGCGGCGGGTGGCAGCCTCTACTTCGGCGTCCCCACGGTCTGGAACCGCGTCGTCCAGGACCCCGAGTCAGCCCGCGCCCTGTCCGCCGCCCGCCTCCTGGTCTCCGGCTCCGCGCCGCTGCCCGCCCCGGTCTTCCGCGACCTGGAGCAGCTCACCGGCCAGCGCCCGGTCGAGCGCTACGGCATGACCGAAAGCCTCATCACCGTCTCCACCCGCGCGAACGGCGAACGCCGCCCCGGCTCCGTCGGCACCCCGATCACCGGCGTCCGGACCCGGATCGTCGCCGAGGAGGGCGCCGAGATCGGCGAACTCCAGCTCACCGGCCCCACCCTCTTCGACGGCTACCTGGGCCGCCCCGAGGCCACCGCCGGTTCCTACACCGACGACGGCTGGTTCCGCACCGGCGACATCGCCGCCGTCGACCCGGACGGCTTCCACCGCATCGTCGGCCGCGCCTCCACCGACATGATCAAGTCCGGCGGCTACCGCATCGGCGCCGGCGAGGTCGAGAACGCCCTCCTCGACCACCCCGCCGTCCACGAGGCCGCCGTCGTCGGCGCCCCCCACGACGACCTCGGCCAGCAGATCGTCGCGTACGTCGTCGCCGACGGCGTCGGCGAACAGGACCTGATCGACTTCGTCGCCACCCAGCTCTCCGTCCACAAACGCCCCCGCAAGGTCCGCTTCCTGGATGCCCTCCCCCGGAACGCCATGGGCAAGCCCCAGAAGAAGCTCCTGCCCCCGGCCTGATCCCGGTCTTCGGCCCACGGGCGCCATGGCCACCCGTGAACTCCCTGTCTACCGTTGGCCATTCCGGACAGACGGTGCGCACCACCACCGACCGACCGTGCGCGGTGGTGTACTCCGGAGTCTGCACCATCCCGGGCAGAACACGGCTGGCGTAGACCCGAAAGAGGCTCGTGCGCTCGTACAGCGGGGCAACCGACTCTTGCTCGGCCCGAAGTCCGGAGTGCTCGGTTGGCTCTCGTGCCATCCGCAGCGGGCAGACAGCTCGGCCCCCGTGAGTCCGGCATCCTTGCGGATCTCGACCAGCCGGTTCGCGAGGGCCTTGCGAGCTTCGATGACGCTGGAGGACGGAGACGAGGGCATAGGCGGTGAGCTCGACTTGCTGACGGGCGGACAGGGATTAGACGACGTACTCGGAGTGTGGAATGCCCCGGTCCCACACCGCCTCGAACGCAGTCGTCACCATCTTCACGGTGGCCGGGTCCTCGTTGAATTCGTGTCCTGCCCACTCGCCGTCACCGGTGAACCAGTGGAACAGGACACGGCGTTCATCGATCAGCCACAAGTCGTTGCCCGGGAGGGCGAGGTCAGAGGCAAGACGCCGAGGCAGCCAGCGAACCCGCTCGCCGAGTGCGACATTGTGCCGCTCGGTGATCGCATGCTCCCAACGGATGTAGTCGGTCACCGGTTCGGAGACGAGTCGCGCCCGGCGCATGACGACACCCCGGGCGACGGTCTCGCGGACCAGGCCGGCCCACTCCCGGTATTCCCGCGGGAGCTGGTACTCCTCGGGCCGATCGACACGCTTGCCCGCCCGCCAGTCGGCGAACACCGGGTCATCCATGTAGGCGTCGCGCATCTCCAGGTGACACGCGGAGTGCTCAGCGCTCCTCAGCAGGGCGGCAAAGTCCGGCACGCTCTGCGTCATCGCACACCTTCCTCAGATAGGGGATCATCCTGACGGGGGCACGGACCACGCCCTCATGACCCGGAATGCCGATCGGGTGTCCCTCTACCCACTCGGTTCCGGCGATCTCGGTGTGCATCTCCGAGTCGGGCAGCCACCCCTGAATGACGATCTCTGCTCTCGTCTTCGAGCCAGACCGTGGGAGAGCCTCCGTTGGGCGTGTCAGGGTCGATGCCAACGAACCTCAGAGACATGGCTTCCCTCCAGAAACCGAGGTCGGACGGGTCATGTCCGAGATTGCCCCGGGGCCAGCCCGCAGGGCTACGTTCTTGCACAAACTTGCACCCTCCGGGGCCCTGCCCTGACGGCCGATCAGGTGCACACTCCAAAAGCGAGGCGGCCTCGACCACCTCACCCGGGAGTGGTGACACGTCCCGGCGCCCTTGATGCGGAGGGCACCAGCCGGTCATCGATGGGCCTCACTCACGCGACGCCCCGCGGCGGGATCAGATGGTGAGGACGAGCTTGCCCTGGAGGTGGCCGCCGTCCAGCAGCCGGTGCGCGTCGGCGACGCGCTCGAACGGGAACGTCTCCTGCACGTGGACCCGGAGCCTGCCCTGTTCGACGAGTTCGACGAGACCTCGCAGGGCGACCGGATCGGGGTCGACCGCGATGCCGCTGAAGCGCATGCCGGCCGCCTCGTACCTGGCGGCGAGCTCCGAGTCCTCCTCGGCGACCGCCGTCACCAGGTGACCGCCCGGGCGGAGCACTTCGAGCGACCGCTCGACGGTATCGCCGCCGATCGTGTCGAGCACGACGTCGATGTCGCGGACCGCCTCGGTGAAGTCGACCGTCGTGTAGTCGATCACCTCGTCGGCGCCCAGCCCTTCGACGAACTTCCGCTTGCTCCCGCCGGCGGTCGCGATCACGTGCGCGCCGAGCGCTTTCGCGATCTGGATCGCGACGTGGCCGATCCCGCCGCCACCGCCGTGGACGAGGACGCGGTCGCCCTCGGTCACGCCGCCGAGGTCGACGAGGCCCTGCCACGCCGTCAGCCCGACGATCGGCAGCGCCGACGCCTCGACGTGCGAGAGCGACGCCGGCTTGCGGGCCAGGTGCAACGCCGGCGCCGAGACGACCTCGGCGTACGCGCTCGCCGCCCGCGGGAACAGCGGCATCCCGAACACCTCGTCGCCGGGCCTGAACCGCCACGTCTGCGACGCCTCCTCGACCACGCCGCTGATGTCCCAACCGAGGATGAACGGCGGTCGGCCGATCAGCGGGAACTCGCCGGCGCGCAGGCGCGCCTCCAGCGGGTTCAGCCCGATCGCCTTGACGCGGACGAGAACCTCGGTCGGGAGGGGCTGGGGCTCGGGCGCGTCCACGATGGTGAGCACCTCGGGACCGCCGAGCGCCTGCTGGGTGATGACCCTCATGACTCTCCTGGCTTATGTGGAGGGGAGAAGAGAACCCAGGCTATGAAGGTGATAGGAACCGCCAGGTACCTCTGACGCCGGTACCTTTGGCGCCATGAGCGGTTTTGGTCCCGGTGCTCCCTTTCTCGCCGACTGTCCGGCGCGTCTGGCGGTCGAGCTGATCGCCGACAAGTGGACGGTGGTCGTGCTCTACGGCCTCAGCAAGGGCCCGGTGCGCCATGGCGCGCTGATCGAGCTGATCGGCGGCATCTCCCGCAAGATGCTCACCCAGACGCTCCGACGGCTCGAGGCGCACGGACTCATCCGCCGCCACGCCTACGCCGAGGTGCCGCCCCGCGTCGAGTACGAGCTCACCCCGCTCGGGGCGACGCTGATCGAGCCGATCCACATGCTGACCGAGTGGGCGAGGGCGAACGGCGACGCGGTGCTCGATGCGCTCGACGCCGCCCCCGAGCCGGTCGCCCCCCGGCTCACTCGGGCTCGGTGACGTCCGGACGGCCGGGCGCCGGTTCCGGGGTGAGGATCATGCGGTCCGGGACGTGGGCGGTATCGTGGCGGGCCAGGGCCCAGTAGAGGGCGGCGGGGATGGCGAGGCCGATGAGCCAGGAGATGTCGGCGCCGCCGAGGGGGGCCACGAGGGGGCCGGTGTAGAAGTGGGTGGAGAGGAAGGGGAGTTGGGCGAGGACGCCGAGGGCGTAGGTGGTGAGGGCCTTCCAGCGCCAGGCGCCGTAGCGGCCGTGGGGGTCGCTGAGGGCGGGGATGTCGTAGCGTTCGTGCGCGATGGCGTAGTAGTCGACGAGGTTGATCGCGCTCCACGGGGTGAAGAAGGTCAGCAGGAACAGCAGGAAGTCCTTGAAGGAGGACAGGAAGCTGTCCTTGCCCAGGAGGGCGACCGCCGTGCCCGCGACCATGATCCCGGCGATGTAGGCGGTCCGGCCGCGCGGGGAGAGGGTGGCGTGGCCGCGGAAGCCGCTGACGCTGGTCACCATCGACATGAAGCCGCCGTAGGTGTTGAGGACGTTGATCGTCAGTTTGCCGAGGGCGATGACGAAGTAGAGCAGTGAGGTGATCAGGGCCGCGCCGCCGCCGAGGCCGACGACGTACGAGACCTCGTGGCCGACGAAGGCGTCACCGGCCGCGGCGGCCGCGAGGGCGCCGAAGGTCATGGACCACTGGGAGCCGAGGACGGTGCCCGCGAGGGTCCAGGAGAAGGTGGCCCGCGCGGAGGTGGTGCGCGGCAGGTAGCGGGAGTAGTCGGCGACGTACGGGCCGAAGGCGAGCTGCCAGGAGGCGGAGAGCGACACCGCGAGGAGGAAGAGCGGGAAGTCGAAGCTCCGGTCGTGGAGGAGGGCGGCCAGGTCGGCGCGGTCCAGCAGCCGGATGCCCAGGTAGACGAAGGCCAGGGCGCAGACCACGCCCGCGATCCGGCCCAGGGTGTGGATCAGGCGGTAGCCGACGGCGGCGGCCACGGCGGTGAGCAGGGCGAACAGGACGATGCCGGTCGTGTCGCCGAGGTGGGTGAGTTCACCGACGGCCTGGCCCGCCAGCACGCTGCCGCTGGCGAAGAAGCCCACGTACATGACGATGACCAGCAGCAGCGGGACGATCGCGCCACGGACCCCGAACTGGGCCCGGGAAGAGATCATCTGGGGGAGGCCGAGCCGTGGCCCCTGGGCGGAGTGGAGCGCCATGACGGCTCCCCCCAGGACGTTGCCGACCAGCAGGGCGATGACCGACCAGAAGGCGCCCACGCCGAAGACGACGGCCAGGGCGCCGGTCACGACGGCGGTGATCTGGAGGTTCGCGCCGAGCCACAGCGTGAACTGGCTGAAGGCGGTGCCATGGCGTTCCGCGTCGGGGACGACGTCGATCGAGCGCTGCTCGACCAGGGATGTGGGCATACCGCCCTACTTCTTGGTGAGGCCGTGGTCGGCTGCCCAGTCGGCGGCGACCTCGTCGGGGTCCTTCTTCTCCTTGTCGACCAGCTTGTTGAGCTTGGCCAGTTCGTGGGTGGTGAGCGCGACGCCGAGTTTGGCCAGCGCCTTGCGGACCTTGGTGTCGGCCTTGGCGCCGCGGATGACGGGGACGATGTGCTGGGCGGGGATGAGGGCCTTGGGGTCGGCGAGGATGACCCAGTCGTTGGCCTCGATGTCGGGGTCGGTGGAGAAGAGGTTGGCGACGTCGACGTCGCCCTTCTTCAGGGCGCCCTTGACCAGCGGGCCGGAGGCGTCGAGGGCCTTGAACTCCTTGAAGGTGACGCCGTAGCGGTTCTTGAGGCCGACCAGGCCGACGACCCGGTTCTTGTCCTCCGCGGGGCCGCCGAAGACCAGCTTGCCGTTCTGCTTCTTCAGGTCGGAGAAGCTGCGCAGGCCGTGCTTCTCGGCGGTTTCGCGGGTGACGCAGAAGACGTCCTTGTCCTCGGCGGCCGCGTACGAGAGGGCTTCGAGGCCGCTGGGGAGGGCGACGGTGAGGGCGTTCTGGAGGTCGCCCGCCTGGGTCTGGGGGGCCTTGTCGTCGAAGTGGAGGAGCAGGTTGCCCTGGTATTCGGGCAGCAGGTCGATGTCGCCTTGCTGGAGGGCGGGGATGACGATTTCGCGGGAGCCGAGGTTGGGGCGGACGCTCGTCTTGATGCCCGCGCCGCCCAGGGCCTCGGCGTAGAGGTAGCCGAGGAGCTGGTTCTCGGTGAAGTTGGCGGTGCCGATGACGAGTCCGCCCGCGCTGCTGCCGCCGCCCTGGCCGCCTCCGGCGCCGTCGCCCTTCAGGGAGGTGATGCCGCCGCTGCACGCGGCGAGGGTGGGCACGGAGGCGCCGGCGAGCAGGCCGCCGAGCAGTTTCCTGCGGTTCATGGGTTCTCCGTAAACAAGTCGGTCAGTGCGCTTGCGAGGGGGCGGGGCGGTTGCGGAAGAGCAGGCGTTGTACGGCGGCCAGGGCCAGGTCCAGGGCGATCGCCAGGATGGCGACCAGCACCGCTCCGCCCAGGACCTGCACCAGGTCGCGCTGGGCCAGCCCGTCGAAGACGTAGCGGCCGAGGCCGCCGAAGCTGACGTACGCGGCGATGGTGGCGGTGGCCACGACCTGGGTGCAGGCCAGCCGCAGCCCGGTCATGATCAGGGGGAGGGCGAGGGGGAGTTCGACCTGGAAGAGGACCTGGTGCCAGCGCATGCCCTGGCCGCGTGCCGCGTCCCTGACCTCGGGGTCGACGGCGGCCATGCCCGCGTAGGTGTTGGTGACGATGACCGGGACCGCGAGGGCGACCAGCGAGACGTAGACGGGCCACATGCTCAGGCCGCTGGCCAGGAAGACCAGGGTGACCAGGCCGACGGTGGGCAGCGCGCGGCCGAAGCCGGAGAGGTTGATGGCGAGGAACGCGCCGCGCCCGGTGTGGCCGATGAGCAGCCCGACGGGGAGGGCGAGGAGGGCGGCCACGAGGGTGGCGAGGGCCGAGTACTGGAGGTGTTCCAGGAGGCGGGTCGCGATGCCGTCGGGCCCGGACCACTGGGCGCCGCTGGTCAGCCAGCGGCCGAGGTTCTGGAGCAGTTCGATCATGTCAGGCACGCCTCCTCAGCCAGGGGGTGCACAGCCACTGGATGGCGACCAGGACGGCGTCCGCGACCAGTGCGAGCAGCAGGGACAGGACGACTCCGGCGACGACCGGGGTGGGGTAGTTGCGCTGGAAGCCGTCGGTGAACAGCTGGCCGAGGCCGCCGTATCCGATGTAGCTGGCGACGCTGACGAGGGAGATCGCCATCACGGTGGAGACCCGTACGCCCGCCATGATCACCGGGAACGCGAGTGGCAGCTCGACGGTGAGCAGGGTGCGCAGCGGGCGCGCGCCCATGGCGGTGGACGCCTCGCGCGCCTTGGCGGGGACGCTGTCCAGGCCCTCGACGGTGTTCCGGAGCAGCACGGTCAGGGTGTAGATCGTGAGGCCGGTGATCGCGGTGGTGCGGGTGAGGCCGGTGATCGGCAGCAGCAGCACGAAGATCGCGATGGAGGGGATGGTGAAGAGGACGTTCGACAGGCCCAGGAGGACGCCGCGCAGCGGCCGTACGCGATGCGCGATGACCGCCAGCGGCACCGCTATCAGCAGGCCGAAGAGGACGGCTGGAACGGCGGTGGAGAGGTGGTCGAGGGTGAGCGTGGTGAGGTCGTCCCGGTGGTCGGGGAACCAGCCCCAGTCGACGGTCATGCGGTCACGCTCGCGTCGGCATCTGGAGCCTGGGAGGCGTTCGTACGCCCCGCCTCGGCGTGGCGGCGGCCCGCGTGCTCGTGGATCCGGTCGCGCCCGGTGACCCCGGTCAGCACGCCGTCCGCGTCCACCCGGGCGACCAGCCCGGCGGGGGAGGCCAGCGACTCGTCGAGGGCGGAGAGCAGCGAGTCGGTGTCGCGCAGGGGGCGCACCGGCAGCAGTGGGGCCTCGTCGCCGTCCGGGCCCTCGGTGTCGCGCCAGCCCAGCGGCTCGCCGCGGCCGGAGGTGACCAGCCGCCAGCGGCCCTTGTCGTCGGCGGGCTCTTGGGGGAGACCGGCGAGGGTGGACAGCGAGAGCAGCTTCAGCCCGCGCTCGGCGCCGAGGAAGCCCGCCACGAAGTCGTCGGCGGGGGAGGCCAGCAGCTCGGCCGGGGGCGCGCACTGGACCAGGTGGCCGCCGGTGCGGAAGATCGCTATCCGGTCGCCGAGACGGACCGCCTCGTCGATGTCGTGGGTGACGAAGACGACCGTCTTGCGCAGCTCGCTCTGGAGCCGCAGCAGCTCGTTCTGGAGCTGGGTGCGGACGACCGGGTCGACCGCGCCGAACGGCTCGTCCATCAGCAGCACCGGCGGATCGGCGGCCAGCGCCCTGGCCACCCCGACGCGCTGCTGCTGACCGCCGGAGAGCTGGTGCGGATAGCGCTTGCCGGAACCGGCGGGCAGCCCGACCAGCTCCAGCAGCTCGGCGGCGCGCGCCCGCGCCTTGCGACGGCCCCAGCCCAGCAGCAGCGGGACGGTCGCGATGTTGTCGAGGATCGTGCGGTGCGGGAAGAGTCCCGCCTGTTGGATCACATAGCCGATGCCGCGCCGCAGCTCGGCGGCGTCGGCCTCGAGGATGTCACGCCCGCCGACGCTCACCGTGCCGCTGCTCGGCTCGACCATGCGGTTGACCATCCGAAGGGTGGTGGTCTTGCCGCAGCCGGAGGAACCCACCAGGACGGTGATGTCCCCCTCGGGGAGTTCGAGACTGAGATCGTCGACGGCGGTGGTGCCGTTCGGGTAGTGCTTGCTGACGTGCTTGAAGCTGATCATCCGCTTCCCCTTGCCCTGTCTGCATATAGTCATGCACAGTCATAGTCGAGTGAATAGAAGTCAATAGGTGTGCGTTAATCGCCGGTTACTTCTGCTCGCAATATGGGACGAAAGCGCTTGGCGGCTAGCCCGAAAAGGGTGGGTACGGAAGGGGTTGCCCTGGATGGTGTCTCACATGCTGGATTCGACGGCGTTCGGCGCGGCGGCCGCCGCGGCGCGCGCCGCGGCGAGCGGCCCCGGTCCCGCCGCACCGCGCATCACGCTCGACGGCCACAGCCTGCGCGTCGCCGACGTCGTACGTCTGGCCGACCGCAGAAACCTACCCGCCGCCCCCGACCCCGCCGCCCTCGCCCTCACCGAACGCGCCTGGGAGACCGCGGACCGGCTCTCCGCCACCGGGCGGGTCTACGGCCGCTCCACCGGCGTCGGCGCCAACCGCACCGAGGACGTCGGCCCCGACGACGACCACGGCCTGCGGCTGCTGCGCAGCCACGCCGGTGCCATCGGCGCCCCGCTGCCCGGCCGCGAGGTCCGCGCCATGATGGCCGTCCGCGCCAACCAGGTGCTCGCGGGCGGCGCCGGGCTGCGCCCCTCCGTCGTCACCTCCCTCGTCCGGGCACTGGACGCCGGTGTCCACCCCGTGGTCAACGAGTTCGGCGCGGTCGGCACCGGCGACCTCGCCGCGCTCGCCCAGGCCGGGCTCGCCCTCGTCGGCGAACACCCCTGGGACCTCACCGACGCCGCCCCCGGCGGCCGCGCCCCCGACCCCATCACCCTCGACAGCAACGACGCCCTCGCGCTCATCAGCAGCAACGCCCTCACCCTCGGCCAGTCCGCGCTCGCCCTCGCCGACCTGCGGCGCCTGCTGTCCGCCTCGCTCGCCGTCGCCGCGCTCTCGCTGATCGCGGTCGGCGGCTCGTACGAGGCGTACGCCGAACCCGTCCAGCTCGCCCGCCCCCACCCCGGCTCCATCCGCGCCGCCGCCCGCATACGCGCCCTCATCGGCGCCCCGGCCCGGCCCACCCCGCCGCTCGGCCGCATCCAGGACCCGTACGGCTTCCGCTGTCTGCCGCAGATCCACGGCCCGGCGCTGGACGCCGCCGACGCGCTGGAGCGGGTGCTGAACGTCGACATCAACGCCGCCGCCGAGAACCCGCTGATCAGCTCCGAGGACGAGGCCGCGTACCACCACGGCAACTTCTACGCCGCGCACGCCGCCCTCGCCCTCGACCACTTCCGGCTCGCCGCCCTCCAGACCGCCCGGCTGTCCACCGCCCGGCTCGCCGCGCTCAGCGAACCCGACTTCACCCGGCTGCGCCCCTTCCTCGGCGACCCCGCGCCCGCCAGCTCCGGCGTGATGATCCTGGAGTACGCGGCGGGCGCGGCCCTCGGCGAGATGCGGGCCGTCTCCCACCCCGCCTCCCTCGGCCACGCCGTGCTCTCGCGCGGCGTCGAGGAACAGGCCAGCTTCGCCTCGCTCGGCGCCCGCCAGACGCTGCGGGTGGCCGACCACTACCGGCAGGTGCTGGCCTGCGAACTGGTCGCGGCGGTCCGCGCGCTGCGGCAGCGCGGCATGGAACCGGAGCCCGGGGTACCGGCGGCGGCCGCGTATGCGCTGGCGGCGGAAGTTCTCGATCCGCGGATGGAGGACCGGCCGTTGACGGAGGATGTGGCCGACGCGGTGGGTCTGCTGGACCCGCTGGCCGAGGTGTGCGAGGGCGTCGAGCCTGCCGAGTCTGCTGAGGCTCGTCGTGGTGCTGATTGTGCTGATGGAGCTGATGGTGCTGAGGGCCGGGAGGGCTGAGAACTGATGGGTACGGACAACGGGGTGGCGGATGTGGCCGGTGCGTCAGCGGATGTGACGGGTGCGGGGAGCGCGGGGAGCGCCGCGCGCCTCCAGGCCCTGTTCGAGGGCCACCGCCTCACCCCCACCCAGCGCCGCATCGCGCACTGCATGGTGCGGCGGGCGGCCGACGCGCCGTTCCTCTCCAGCGTCGAACTCGCCGAACTCGCCGGGGTCAGCCAGCCCTCCGTGACCCGCTTCGCGGTCGCGCTCGGCTTCGACGGCTACCCCGCGCTGCGCAAGCACCTGCGCGACGTCGCCCCCGCCGCCGACGAACGGGCCGCCGGGGACGGGGCGTACAACGAGTACCAGCAGGCCGTGCAGTCCGAGATCGACAACCTGCGCCACCTCGCCATCCTGCTCGCCGACCCCGAACCGGTGCTGCGGGCCGGGCGGCTGCTCGCCGCGTCCCGCCCGCTGCCGGTCCTCGGCCTGCGCGCCGCCTCCGCGCAGGCCAGGGGCTTCACCTACTTCGCGCGCAAGGTCCACCCCGACGTCCGGCTGCTGGACGAGGGCGGCACGATGCTCGCCGACCGCATCGACGCGGCCCACCGCGCGGGCGCCACCGCCCTGCTGTGCTTCGCGCTGCCGCGCCATCCGCGGGAGGTGGTGGAGGGCCTGGAGTACGCACGGGAAACCGGCCTCACCGTCGTCGCCGTCGCCGACAGCGCCTTCGCCCCGGTCGCCCGCCACAGCGATCTGCTGCTGCCCGCGGCCGTCGGCACCGGGCTGGCCTTCGACACCGCCTGCGCGCCGATGCTGCTGGGGCGGGTGCTGCTGGAGGCCATGTGCGACGCGCTGCCGGATGCGCAGGCGCGGCTGGAGGAGTTCGACGCGCGGGCGGCCGCGCGCGGGCTGTTCGTAGAGTAGCCCCGTCTCGTGGGATGGCCCCGTTCCGTCTCACCGAATTCTCAGCCATCCTCACTACAGTCCGCGTTCGATGGCCTGAGACGTCGAGGAGGTCGGCAGATGGGACGCGGGGCGTATGCGCTGATACGGGTCGCCGTGGTCGTACGGGCGCCCGCCGGATGGCTGTGGTGGTTGGGCATCCTGGCCGCGGGCATCGGGACGCTGCTCCCCGGCCTCACCGGCCGCCGCATCGGCCTGCTGGCCGGGGCGGCGCTCTTCCTGCTCGCGGCCGCGGCGGTCTTCGTCGTACGGCGCGGCCGGTATCTGACCCTCGCCCAGGAGGCCACCCGCGCGGGCACGTCGGTGTTCCTCCAGGACCGCGCGGTGACCCTGCGGACCCGCCGCCGCGCCCTGCGGTGGTGGCTGCTCCTGGCCTTCCTGGCCACCGTCGGCTCGTCCTTCGCCGTCCCCGCGGCGGGCGGCCTGCTGCTCGCGGGCCTCGGCGCGGGGCTGTGGGCGAAGGCGCTGTGGCTGGGCCGCTGGGAGCGGGCGCACGACGCGCTGCTGTGGGTCCGTACGGACTGGGTCCCCCACGGTCGCCCGGCGGGCAGTGATGTCCGCGGCTACCAGACGACGGGCCCCGCGGCGGGCGACGCGGGGCCGGGCGGCGCCAAGCGGTGACCCCTGGCGGGGTGCGGGTGCGGGTGCGGGTGCGGGGTCCGGGTGCGGGGTCCGGGTGCGCGGGCGGTGCGGTGGTGGGTGCCGGGGTGGGGCCTGCGGGGCAGGGCCCTGGACCGTCTCTTTACGGCGCCGCTGACGTGGGGCGTTTCGTGAACGTTGGGCGATCGGCGCCACACATACACGTGGTGTCCAGGACCCCGCCCCTGCGACCCCGCCCCTCCCGTCGTCGGCGGCCACCCGCCGATGGCCGACGCCCACGGCGGGTCTGGGCGGGGGCGGGCTGAGCCCCCGCCCCTCACGCCGGTGGCCCTCACAAGCCCGTCAGGCCCTCCGCTTCGGCGCCTCCGCTTTCCGCCACGATCTCCGCCACCGTCTGGGGCTTTCGCACCTCCGCGAAGCGGATCCCGTCGCCGTCGGGTGCGAAGCCGTATACGCCCGGGCGCGGCAGGCTGTTGTAGGCGAAGTGGTTCGAGAAGTAGTACGCCCCCGTGTCCAGCAGGCCCACCAGATCGCCCGCCGCCAGCTCCGGGAGGGCCCGGTTCTCGGCCACCAGGTCGCCCGCGAAGCAGCACGGGCCCGCGATGTCCTGGGTGACCGGGCCGTCGGGGCCGGTGGGCTTGGGGCGGCCGTCCGCGTCGTACGGGGCGATCCGCAGGGGCCAGGAGGTGGGGGCGAAGACCGTACGGGTGGCCAGCTGCGCGCCCGCGTGCGTCACGGCGATCGGGCGGCCACCGGCCGACTTCGCGTACTCGACGCGCGCCAGCACCACGCCCGACTTGGCGAGGAGCGACCGCCCGAACTCGGTGACCAGGCCGTACCGCCCGTCCAGGAGCCCCGGCACGGTGGTCTTGAGCAGTTGTGTGTACTCCCGGTAGCTGGGCGTGATCTCGTCGGACGTGAAGTTCACCGGGAGGCCGCCGCCGATGTCGAGGGTGTCGATCTGGCGGCGGCCGATGGCCTCGTTGATCTCCTCGGCGAGTTCGTACGCGGCCTGGACGCCCGCCGCCATCAGGTCCAGCGGGCACCCCTGCGAGCCGACGTGGGCATGCAGCCGGGTCAGCCAGGGGCGGTCGGCGAAGGCGCGTACGACCCAGTCGCGCGCCCCTACGTCGCGCAGCGCGAACCCGAACTTGGAGGTCGCCGTGGCGGTGCTGAGCGCGTCGATGCTGCCGCCGCCCACCTGCGGGTTGACCCGCAGGCCCAGCGGGGAACGGGGGGTGGTCCCGGCCACGAGCGCGTCGAGGCGGGCCAGCTCCTGCGGGTTGTCGGCGTTGAGGGCGATGCCCAGGTCGAGGGCCTCGCGCAGTTCGGCGGGGGTCTTGGCGGGCGAGTCGAGGACGATGCGGTCGGCGCCCGCCCCGGCGGCCCGGGCGAGAGCCAGCTCGCCGGGGCTGGCCACCTCGCAGCCCAGCCCCTCGTCGGTCAGCAGCCGCAGGACGGGGACGAGCGAGGCGGCCTTCACCGCGAAGGCGTGGAGAACGGGCGTACCGGGCGCCACCACCTCGTCGAAGGCCGCCCGCAGCTCGGCCGCGGCGGCGCGGACGCCGGTGACGTCGAGCAGCCCGACGACGGGCTGCTCGGGGCTGATCAGCCCCTGCTCGACGGCGGCACGCACGGCCCGCTCACGCCGCTCGGCGGCACTGGCCGGAACCGAAGCCGGATTCGCAGTCATGTCCTCAGCCAACCACCCCAGCCGGGCCCCGGGCCAGGTCGATGGGGGTGGGGTCAGCGGAACCGTCTCGCGGAGTACGACGTACTCGAACACGATGGGCTCGCCATCGATCTGGACGCTGTACCGGACGCCGAGGTCGGGTCATCTGGCGGCTGCCGGTCGTCGTCGATCGCGCCGCCTGCGTCCAGGGCTGAGTCGGCCAGGAAGCCGACCACCTGGAGAGGTCGGGCGGCATGTCGAGCATCGTCTCTGCCGGGATCTCCTCCGTTCAGACCGTCCAGCCGCGGCGTGGTCGGTCGCTCACCGAGCGGTTCCCTTCGAGCCGGTCGGCGAGGTCGTCCACGGAGAGCAGGCGGCGCCCGGCAGCGGCGTTGGCCCTGCTGTCTTCGGCGCCCGGGGCGCGGTCGAGCATCGCCGTCTTCCACCAGCGGCGCATGACGCCCGGGACGTCGTCTTCCTCGGCTGCCAGGACCTCGCTGTAGAAGAGGGCGCGCTGCGCGCCGCTCAGTGCGTCGCCGATGGCGTTGATGGTGTGTGGGATCGCGGCGATCCTGCGCTCATTCCGGCGCGTGGCTTGACGCACGGAGAGCAGCGTACGCGGAAACGTGACCCGGGTTGGATTCCCTGCCGGGAATCGGTGACGGGGCGAACAGGTGTACTGCCCCGCGGCCTCGATCACAGCTCTACCAGCACCGCGCCCAGGTGGCGGCCCTCCAGCAACTCGACCAGGGCGCGCGGGGCTTGGGTGATGCCGGTCAGGCGGGTGTGCGGGTAGGTGATGGCGCCTTCGCGCAGCGCGCGGCCGAATTCGCGCAGGTACGTCGGAGCCGCGTCCGCGTGGTCGTAGGCGCTGATACCGCGGAGGGTGACGCCGCGGGCGATGACGGCGAGGGTGCTGATCGGGGTGGCGGCGAGGGCGTCGTCGGACAGCTGGGCGGCGAGCGCGCCGACGAGGGCGAAGCGGGCCCTGCGGCGGGCCAGGGCGAGGGCGGCGCGCAGTTGGTCGCCGCCGACGGTGTCGAACAGGACGTCGATGCCGTCCGGGGCCGCCGCGCGCAGCTGCTCCTCGATGGGGCCCGCGCCGCGGATCACGGCGGCGTCGTAGCCCAGCTCCTCGACGAGCCGGTCGGCCTTGTCGCGGGAGCCGGTGGAGCCGATGACCCGCGCGGCGCCGTGGAGCCGCGCGAACTGCCCGGCCAGGGTGCCGACGCCGCCCGCCGCGCCGGTGACGAACACCGTGTCGCCGCGCCGCACCCCGGCGCCCCGCACCACGCCCAGCCAGGCGGTGAAGCCCTGGGAGAGGTGCGCGGCGGGGTCGGGCAGGGCGTCGGGGTCGAGCGGCGGCGCCTCGGCCGCGTCGAGGACGGCGTACTCGCGCCAGCCGGAGTGGTGGCGTACGAGGGCGCCGCAGGTCAGGCCGGTGTCCGGCGGGGCGCTGAGCACCTCGCCGATGGCGGGGCCCCGTATGACGTCGCCGACCCGGTGGCGCAGCTGCGGCAGGCCGAGGGCGCCGGGGTCGGCCGAGGCGAGCGGGCGCATGGCGGCGGCGACGCTCATCAGCCGGTTCCGCACCAGCACCTGGCCGCGGCCGGGGGTCGGGAGCGGGGCGTGGACGACCGCGAAGTGGTCGGTGGTGAGCGGCCCTTCGGGCCGGGCGGCGAGACGTACTTCGCGATGGGTACGGGGCAGGGGCACGGCAGGACGCTAAGTCCTGGCGCCCGCGCCCCGCGCACGCCTCTCCGGGGAACCACCCGTGTGTATGCGCCGCCACCCCTATTGACTAGCTATATTCATCAAAGCCATGATGTGAATAACTCGATCCAGACGATGGCAGGGAGGCACGGCCCATGTCAGGACCGCGACCCGTACGGGCCCCGCGAGGTACGGACCTGAGTGCCCGGGGGTGGCAGCAGGAAGCCGCCCTGCGGATGCTCCAGAACAACCTGGACCCGGAGGTCGCCGAGCACCCCGACAAGCTCGTCGTCTACGGCGGCACCGGCAAGGCGGCGCGCGACTGGCGTTCGTTCGACGCCATGGTCCGTACGCTGCGCACGCTGAAGCAGGACGAGACGATGCTCGTCCAGTCGGGTCGTCCGGTCGGCGTCATGCAGACCCACGAGTGGGCGCCCCGCGTCCTGATCGCCAACTCCAACCTGGTCGGCGACTGGGCGAACTGGGAGGAGTTCCGCCGCCTGGAGGCGCTGGGCCTGACCATGTACGGCCAGATGACCGCGGGCTCGTGGATCTACATCGGCACGCAGGGCATCCTCCAGGGCACGTACGAGACGTTCGCGGCCGTCGCCGAGAAGAAGTTCAACGGCACCCTGGCCGGGACGATCACCCTCACCGCCGGTCTCGGCGGCATGGGCGGCGCCCAGCCGCTCGCGGTCACCATGAACGACGGCGTCGCGATCTGCATCGACTGCGACCCGCGCGCCATCGAGCGCCGCATCGAGCACCGCTACCTGGACGTACGAGCCGACAGCCTCGACCACGCCCTCCAGCTCGCGACCGAGGCGCGCGACGCCCGCCGCCCCCTGTCCATCGGCGTGCTGGGGAACGCGGCCGAGCTGGTCCCGCAGCTGCTCGCGATGGACGCGCCGATCGACATCGTCACCGACCAGACCAGCGCCCACGACCCGCTGTCGTACCTGCCGATCGGCGTGGACTTCGACGAGATGGCGTCGTACGCCGCCGAGAAGCCCGCCGACTTCACCCAGCGGGCGCGCGAGGCGATGGCCCGGCACGTGGAGGCCATGGTCGGCTTCATGGACGCGGGCGCCGAGGTCTTCGACTACGGCAACTCGATCCGCGGCGAGGCCAAGCTCGCGGGCTTCGAGCGCGCCTTCGCCTTCCCCGGCTTCGTCCCCGCGTACATCCGGCCGCTGTTCTGCGAGGGCAAGGGCCCGTTCCGCTGGGCGGCGCTGTCCGGCGACCCGAAGGACATCGCGGCCACGGACAAGGCGATCCTCGACCTCTTCCCGGAGAACGAGTCCCTGGCCCGTTGGATCAAGATGGCGGGGGAGCGGGTCCACTTCCAGGGGCTGCCCGCCCGCATCTGCTGGCTCGGCTACGGCGAGCGCGACAAGGCGGGTGAGCGGTTCAACGAGATGGTGGCCGACGGGACGCTCGCCGCGCCGCTGGCCATCGGCCGCGACCACCTGGACTGCGGCTCGGTGGCCTCCCCGTACCGCGAGACCGAGGCCATGCTGGACGGCTCGGACGCGATCGCCGACTGGCCGCTGCTGAACGCCATGGTCAACGTCGCCTCGGGCGCCTCCTGGGTCTCGATCCACCACGGCGGCGGGGTCGGCATGGGCCGCTCGATCCACGCGGGCCAGGTGACGGTGGCCGACGGTACGCCGCTGGCGGCCGAGAAGATCCGCCGCGTCCTGACGAACGACCCGGGCATGGGCGTGATCCGCCACGTAGACGCAGGCTACGACCGCGCGGACGAGGTGGCGGAGACACGAGACGTCCGCGTACCGATGAGGGAATCCGAGTAATGGTTGTGGGCAATCGTTCCTTCCCCGGCTACCGCCGGGAGGTGCCCCCTGGACGGAACGGGTGGGCACAACCCACCCACCGGCCCGCACCCGCGCACGAAACGGAGGCTTAGACCGCAGTGGGCGCACCCCCCGCAACCGGCTCGTCGTTCCACGAGATGTGGCGCGACCTGGCCCCGATCGGCCGCAACAAAACGACCAACGGCTACCGCCGCTACGCCTGGACCGCCGCGGACACCGACTGCCGCGCCTGGTTCCAGGCACAAGCAGAGACCCGCGGCCTCACCTACGAGCTGGACCGCAACGGCAACCAGTGGGCCTGGCTCGGCGACCCGACGGCCGGAGACGCCGTCGTCACCGGCTCCCACCTGGACTCCGTCCCCGACGGCGGCGCCTTCGACGGCCCGCTGGGCGTCGTCTCGTCCTTCGCGGCCCTGGACGAGCTGCGGGCCCGCGGCGCCCACCCCACCAAGCCCCTCGCGATCGTCAACTTCGGCGACGAGGAGGGCGCCCGCTTCGGCCTGGCCTGCGTAGGGTCCCGGCTCGCGGCGGGGCAGCTCGCCCCGGAGCAGGCGCACGCCCTCCGGGACGGGGACGGCGTCACGCTGCCGCAGGCCATGGAGCGCGCCGGGTACGACCCGGAGGCCATCGGCCCGGACCCGGAGCGGCTGGCCCGTATCGGCGCCTTCGTGGAGCTGCACATCGAGCAGGGCCGGGCCCTGGACGGCACGGAAAACCCCGTGGGCGTCGCCTCCGCGATCTGGCCGCACGGCCGCTGGCGGTTCGACTTCCACGGCGAGGCGAACCACGCCGGGACGACCCGGCTGGACGACCGCCGCGACCCGATGCTGACGTACGCCAATACCGTCCTCGCGGCCCGCAAGAAGGCCCGTCTCGCGGGAGCGCTGGCGACCTTCGGCAAGGTCGGCGTCGAGCCGAACGGGGTGAACGCGATCGCCGGCCTGGTGCGCGGCTGGCTGGACTCGCGGGCCCCCGACGAGGAGACCCTGGCCGCCGTCGTCGGCGAGATCGAGCGCGCGGCGGTCGAGCGCGGGCAGCGCGACGGGGTGGACGTCCGGGTCACCCGGGAGTCCTTCACACCCGTCGTGGAATTCGCCCACGACCTGCGTGACCAGCTGTCCGGCCTGCTCGGCGGCGTCCCGGTGCTCCCCACCGGCGCCGGGCACGACGCGGGCATTTTGTCCGCGTCGGTTCCGACCGCCATGCTGTTTGTAAGGAACCCCACCGGCGTCTCGCACTCACCCGCGGAGACGGCGGGCGAGGATGACTGCCTCGCCGGTGTGGCCGCGCTCGCGCAGGTACTGGAGGGGTTGGCGTGTCACTGACGGCACAGACCTACTGGGCGGAGTACGCCTGGCTGGACGGTCAGGTGGTGCCGGACGTGGTCATCGCGGTGGCCAGGGACGGGCGGATCAAGGCCGTGCGGCCCGGGAGTCCCGCACAGCATCCGGCCGGTTCCGTCACCCTGCGCGGGCTGACCGTCCCCGGCCTGGCCAACGCCCACAGCCACGCCTTCCACCGGGCCCTGCGCGGCATCGTCCAGTCCGGCGCCTCGGCGAACCCGTCGGACGGCGGGGCGCCGGACTCCTTCTGGACCTGGCGCACGCTGATGTACGAGGTGGCCGACCGGCTCACCCCGGACAGCTACTTCGACTTGGCCCGCGCGGTGTACGCCGAGATGGCCATGGCGGGCATCACCTGTGTCGGCGAGTTCCACTATCTCCACCACGCGCCCGGCGGCAGCCGCTACGGCAACCCCAACGCCATGGGGGAGGCCCTGATCGCGGCCGCGGCCGAGGCCGGTATCCGCATCACCCTCCTCGACACCTGCTATCTGTCCTCCGGTTTCGGCGCGGAGCCCGATCAGCACCAGCTCCGCTTCTCGGACGGCACCGCGGTCGCCTGGGCCGAGCGGGTCTCCGCGCTCAAGGGCGACGGGAACACCCGCATCGGCGCCGCCGTCCACTCGGTGCGGGCCGTCCCCGTCGATCAGCTCGCGACCGTCTCCGGCTGGGCCGAGGGGCAGGCGGCGCCCCTCCATGTGCACCTGTCCGAGCAGACCGCCGAGAACGACGCCTGCGTGGAGGCGCACGGCTTCACCCCCACCCAGCTGCTCGCCGACCACGGGGTGCTGGGCCCGCGCACGACCGCCGTGCACGCGACCCACCTCACCCCCGGCGACATCCGGCTGCTGGGCCACTCGGCCACCGGCGTGTGCATGTGCCCGACCACCGAGCGGGACCTCGCCGACGGCATCGGCCCGGCCGCCCAGCTGAGCCAGGCGGGCTCACCGCTGTCCCTGGGCAGCGACAGCCACGCCGTGATCGACCTCCTCGAAGAGGCCCGCGCGATGGAGCTGGACGAGCGGCTGCACACCCGCACCCGCGGCCACTGGACCGCCGCCCAGCTGCTGCGCGCCGCCACCGCCGACGGTCACGCGGCGCTCGGCTGGGGGGCGGACACGGGCCGGATCGAGGTGGGCGCGCTCGCCGACCTCACCACGATCGCGCTGGACTCGGTCCGCACGGCGGGGCCGCCACCCCGGCTGGGCGCCGAGACGGCGATATTCGCGGCGACCAACGCGGACGTCCGGCACACCGTGGTCGGCGGCCGCCATGTCGTACGGGACGGGGCCCACCAGCTCGTCCCGCGCGTCCCCGAAGCACTGGCCGCAGCCATCGCGGCCCTGCGCGGCTGACCAGGCCGACGAGGCCGACCACGCCGAGCAGGTTGACCAGGCCGACCAGGCCGAGCCGGCTGATCAAGGAGAACACCCCCACCATGACCACCGCCACGGACACGGTCGCGACGCCCACCACGACCGCCCTCGTCCACATTTCCAGCCTCGTCACCAACGACCCCTCCCTCGGCGAAGGCCCCCTCGGTCTGATCCAGGACGCGGCGGTCGTCATCGACGGTGACCGCATCGCCTGGGTCGGTGAAACAAGCAAAGCACCCACCACTGACAACCGGGTCGACGCGGCGGGCCGGGCCGCCATCCCGGGCTTCGTCGACTCCCACTCCCACCTGGTCTTCGCGGGCGACCGCACCGAGGAGTTCAACGCCCGGATGTCCGGCCGGGCCTACAGCGCGGGCGGCATCCGCACCACCGTGGCCGCCACCCGCGCCGCCTCGAACAACGTGCTCAACGCCAACGTCGCCCGCTACGTGGTGGAGGCCCTGCACCAGGGCACCACCACCCTGGAGATCAAGTCCGGCTACGGCCTCACGTCGGAGGACGAGGCCCGCGCCCTGTCCATCGCCGCCGCCCACACCGACGAGGTGACCTTCCTCGGCGCGCACATCGTCGCCCCCGAGTTCGCCGACGACCCCGCCGCGTACGTCGACCTCGTCACCGGGCCGATGCTCGACATGTGCGCCCCGCACGCCCGCTGGGTCGACGTCTTCTGCGAGCGGGGCGCCTTCGACGGCGACCAGGCCCGTGCCGTCCTCACCGCGGGGAAGGAGCGCGGGCTCATCCCGCGCGTCCACGCCAACCAGCTCTCGTACGGCCCGGGCGTGCAGCTCGCCGTCGAGCTGGACGCGGCCTCCGCGGACCACTGCACGCATCTCACGGATGCCGATGTGGACGCCCTGGCGCAGGGCGACACGGTCGCCACGCTGCTGCCCGGGGCGGAGTTCTCGACCCGCTCGACGTATCCGGACGCGCGCCGGCTGCTGGACGCGGGCGCCACGGTCGCGCTGTCGCCGGACTGCAACCCCGGCTCGTCCTTCACCAGTTCGATGCCGTTCTGCATCGCCCTGGCCGTAAGGGACATGGGGATGACCCCGGACGAGGCGGTCTGGGCGGCCACCGCGGGCGGGGCGCGGGCGCTGCGCCGCGACGACGTGGGACGGATCGCCCCCGGCGCCCGGGCCGACCTCGCGCTGCTGGACGCGCCCTCCCACGTCCACCTCGCCTACCGCCCCGGCGTACCCCTGGTCTCGGCGGTCTGGCGCGCGGGCACCCTCGTCTGAGGCCGGGCGAAGAAAACCGGAGAAGGCACGCACGAGGGCACGAATAAGGACCCGTCCCGGCAAGCGGGGGCGGGCCCTTACCCGTCTGCGGAAGCGTTACTCCTCGACCATCAGTCCCTTGCGGAGCCGACGGAGGGTGCGCGACAGCAGCCTGGAGACGTGCATCTGAGAGATGCCCAGTTCCTCGCCGATCTCCGACTGCGTCATGTTGGCGACGAAGCGCAGGGAGAGGATCTGCTTGTCCCGGGCGGGCAGATCGGCGATGAGCGGCTTCAGGGACTCGACGTACTCGATGCCTTCGAGCCCGTGGTCCTCGTAACCTATGCGGTCCGCCAGGGCGCCCTCGGAGTCGTCCTCCTCCGGCTGGGCGTCCAGCGAGCTGGCGGTGTACGCGTTGCTCGCGGCCATGCCCTCGACGACCTCGGCGGTGGTGATGTCCAGGCGCTCGGCCAGCTCGTGCACGGTCGGCGCGCGGTCGAGCCGCTGGGCCAGTTCGTCACCGGCCTTGGCCAGGTCCAGCCGCAGCTCCTGGAGCCGCCTGGGCACGCGCACGGACCAACTCGTGTCCCGGAAGAAGCGCTTGATCTCGCCGACGATGGTCGGCATCGCGAAGGTGGGGAACTCGACGCCCCGGCCCGGCTCGAACCGGTCGATGGCCTTGATGAGGCCGATGGTGCCGACCTGGACGATGTCCTCCATCGGCTCGCTGCGCGAGCGGAAGCGGGCGGCGGCGAACTTGACCAGTGCCAGGTTCAGCTCGACCAGGGTGTTCCGGACGTAGGCGTACTCGTGGGTGCCTTCTTCGAGTACTTCGATGCGCTCGAAGAGCGTCTTCGAGAGGGCCCTCGCGTCGACCGGACTCACCGTCTCAAACGACGGGATCTCCGGCAGATCGGACAATTCGGTCAGTTCGTCGAAGGAATATCCGGCGAGCGCCTGGGCATCCGCATCAGGGACGAACTGTTCGGGTACGTGAGTCGACGAGACGGTGGCCCTGGTACTCCAAGACGGGTCGGTACGCGAGTCGTCGAGCTGGGGTGACATAGTCTCCTCCGTCGTTCTCGGCATATGGCTGCCGATGCCATGACGTGCTGCTCCGGTGAGCGGCGCCTCCAAAGCCGGGCCGTGTTCGGGTGTGTCCCTACTACGCCTACCCGTATTCGCTGGTGCGTGGCAAGTCCACGTTGTCCATATTTGCCGAACTATGCGAAATGTTCGGCTACCGGAGGACCGGTCAAAGGCGTAAGGTTCATTGCGCGCAATCGAAAGCAACGAGACGCCAGAAGAGGTGCGCACATGGACCGCGGGATGGTCGGCAGCGCCAGCAAGGGCCGACTCCAGGTCGAGGTTCGGCACCACGGGGCGAGCGCGGTCGTGACACCGACGGGGGAGTTGGACCACCACACCGCCGAGGTGCTGCGAGAGCCGCTGGAGCAGTGCGTGGAGGGGGGTCGCGTGCGGCTGGTCGTGGACTGCTCGCATCTGGAGTTCTGTGACTCCACCGGGCTCAACGTGCTGCTCGGCGCCCGCCTGAAGGCCGAGGCCGAAGGCGGGGCGGTCCACCTTGCCGGGATGCAGCCGGTCGTTGCCCGCGTGTTCGAGATCACGGGCGCGGAGGCCGTCTTTACGGTCCACGAATCGCTTGACGCAGCGCTGGTCGAGTGATCTCCGCCACTCCTGTTTCCGGTGTGTCGGCTGTGTGTCATCGAGGCGTTGTCCGCGTCACACGAGCCGTACCGGAGAAGTGGGTGTTCTCACGCTTTGGCCGGGCAGGAGACAGGCTGAAACTGTTGAAGAGATCAGGTATCCCTTGTCCCTGAATCGGTGAATCGGTGAGGTGAAGCGCTGATGAGCACCACCCGGCCGTACCCGCCGGGCGACCGCGGCCCGGATCCGGACGGCCCTGCCGCTTCGGCTGCCCCACCGGCCACTCCACCCCCCGGGCGGATCCGTCAGCTCCGCAGGCTCCATCTGATCGGGGCCAGCGGCGCCGTGCCGCGCGCCCGGGACTTCACGCGCGAGGCGCTGCGTGACTGGGGCTGGCTTCCGGCCGCGACCGCCGACCAGCGGGCCGCCGCGGAGGATGTGCTGCTCGTCGTCTCCGAGCTGGTCACCAACGCCTGCCTGCACGCCGACGGCCCCGAGGAACTGCGGGTCAGCTGCAACGCGAAGGTGCTCCGTCTCGAAGTGGTGGACCTCGGCACCGGTACGCCCGCCCCGCGCACCCCGCACCGCGCCGGTCGGCCGGGTGGCCACGGCATGTTCATCGTGCAGCGGCTGTGCCTCGACTGGGGGGTCGTGCGGAACGCGGAGGGATCCGGCAAGACCGTCTGGGCCGAGCTGGCCGCGCCCGCCTGAAGAGCACGGCCCCGGCCCCACTCCATCCGGGTGCTTAAGCCCTCTTAGGGGTGCCTCGCTGATCATGCCGGGCTCCTCCCGGCCGTGGTGCCGCGCCCCGTTCATCCCTGTCACGCCGATTCGGCGTGCTCTTTGTCTTCCCTCGACAAGGTCCCCGGCGTACTGTCGGCGCCCGATCTGATGTGCCGTCAGTTACATTCGGCTGCGGCGCTTGACGAGAGGGGATCTCAGGTGTCCCAACCACAACGCCGTGCGGCCGGCCGCGGTGGTGCCCTCACGTTGGCCGCGGCCGTGGCCGGTTCTGCGGTACTGCTCACCGCTCCGGCCGCCCACGCGGCCACGGTGGACGTCAACTACCAGTGCAAGACGCCGATCGGCGACAAAAGCGCCGTATCGCCCATCGACATCAAGGGCGTTCCGAGCGGCAGCGCCTACAAGCTGACCATGTCCTTCGAGAAGGGCGTCTCCTCCAGCCCCGTGGAACTGGGCAAGGGGGCCATGCATCCGAGCGCGCTCATCAAGCTGGGCGGCGCGGAGACCGGCACGGTGTCGGTGTCGGGCCCCGCCAACGACAAGGCCATTCCCGCCAATACGCCCATCAAGATCAGCACGCTGACGGGCACGTACACCCCCAAGAAGAGCGGCAAGGTCACCTTCACCGCCTCGACGCTGACCATCAAGGCGCTGGGTACGACCACGACCTGTACGCCGGGCAACAGCCCCAAGCCCTCGCTGACCCTGGACGTCACGGCCGCGGGTGGATCCGGCGGCTCCGATTCCACCGGGGGGACGAGCGGCAACGGCGGTACGGGAAGCACGGGCGGTACGGGGAGCACTGGCGGCACCGGCAGTACCGGTGGGACGGGCAGCACGGGCGGTACGGGCAGCACCGGCGGTGGCCAGCTGCCGCAGACCGGACCCACCGACTCCGCCATCGCGCTCGGCACCCTCGGCGGCACAGTGCTCCTCTCCGGGGCGGCCGGGGCGCTCTGGCTGACCCGCCGCCGGCGGACCACGCGCTAGCGAGGCGGCCATGCCGTCCCGTACCGGCGCCGCGTTACGCGCGGCCGCCGCCCTTTTTAAGGCTCGGTTCGCCTCCGGGGCGCCTCAGCCGGTGTCGACGGTCGACCGTGCTCGGCCCTTCGTTCCTCAGGGCCTCCGCGCGCTCTCCCTTTCGACACCGGCGCGCCCCTTCGGCTCACTCGCCGCGGTAGCCGCTGCGACGGTGCTGCTGGGCGGGTCCCCGGCGCCCGCCGCTGCCGCCGGGCCCGGCTGGTCGGCGGCGCCCGCACCCGGCGCGGGCAGCGCACCGGACGCCGCCGACCGGCCGTACTTCTACCTGGAGGGGCGGCCCGGCACCGTGCTCCAGGACAAGCTCTCGGTCACCAACAAGGACCAGCGCCCCCGCACCCTCCGGCTCCGGAGCGAGGGGGCCCAAGGGGCATGGATCGCGTTCGCCGACCGCACGGTGAAGGTTCCGGCCCGTACCCGCGCCGATGTCCCCTTCACCGTCACCGTGGCGCCCGACGCGGCGCCCGGCGACCGCTCCGGTGCGCTCGTCGTCACCGGCGGCGGCCACCGGACCGGCGTACGGATGCACCTGCGGATCAGCGGGGCCACGCTGTCCGCGCTCTCCGTCGAGGACGTACGGGTCGTACGGACCGGGGGCGGCGGCGGGGCGGCCATCCGCTACGCCGTCGTCAACCGCGGCAACACCGCGCTGACGCCACGGCTCGCCGTACGCGCCGACGGCCTCTTCGGCGCGGTGCTGCGCCGGGACGCCCGCACCCTCCCCGTCCAGGTGCCGCCGGGCAAGCGGGTGCGGCTCACCGAGCGCTGGCGGGACGCCCCCGCCCTCGACGCGGTGGACGTGAGGCTCACCGTCACCGCGGGCGGCGGGGCGCACGCGGCGGCCTCCGCCACGTACACCGCAGCCCCCGGGTGGCTGCCCGCCGCCGCGGCGGCCGCGGCGCTGGGCGTGGCGGGCGGTGGCGGCACGTGGCTGTTCCGCAGACGCAAACGGAGCCGGATGAGCCGCACGGAGTCAGGAGCGAGCCCGTGAACGCCGGTACGCACCACCGTCGGTACGCCGGGCTGCTGGCCGCCCTGCTCACCGCGCTCGCCCTCGTCGTACCGCCCCCGGGGCCCGCCGTCGCGGCCGACGACGGTCCGGCCGTGACGGTGTCCCGGGCGCAGGCGGGCACGGGCGGCACGATCACCGTGAGCGGCAGCGGCTGGCGGCCGCGCGCCCTGCTCACCCTGCTCATCTGCGGTCAGAACATGATCGGCGGCACCAACTCCTGCGCCAACGCCGAGGGCAGGGCGGTCACCACCGGAGCGGACGGAACGTTCCACCGGAAGCTGCCGGTCACCGAACCGCCCAAGCCGTGCCCGTGCGTCGTCCATGTCGCGACGGTCACCGGCGAAGCCGCCGCCGCGGACGTGGCGTTCAAGGTCGCCGGGCATCCCGTCGCGCCCCTGCCCGAGCAGCGCACCGGCGGTGAGCGGCTCAGCGTGCTCTCCGCGCGGCTCGACGGCTCCAGCGGGCTGCTGACCTGGTTCGGCGCGCCGCCGCAGCGACGGCTCGTCGTGACGGTCGGCAATCTCGGCTCGACCGCCGCCCGCGATCCGGTCTTCCAAGTGGGCACCTCGCACGGCGTCTTCGCCCCCGACTGGGAGGAGCAGCAGTGGCGGGGCACCCTTGCGCCGGGGAAGAAGGCGCAGGTCAAGCTGCCCGTCGAGCTGTCGGCGGGCGCGCACGGCGACTATCAGGTGTCGCTCAAGTACGGGCGCAAGGTGCTCGTCGAACAGCCGTGGGGCGTGGGGCGGCCCTGGGGCGTCACCCTCTTCTGGATCCTGCTGTGCGTCGTCGTCCCGGCGACGGTCTTCCGTATCGGCATGGCCGTCGTGGACAAGGTACGGCCGCGCACACCCCCGACCGCCCCCGTCACTACCGTGCGGGGCGGCACCGCGCTGCCCTGGTTCACCCCGGACACCCTGCCGGGGGCACCGACGCACCACCTTTCCGCACCGTCCGAGGAGAACCGACCGAACCCGAAGGGAACGACGTGAGGACGCAACGAAGAGTGAGTGCGGCAGCCGTCGCACTGCTGCTCGGCGGTGCGGGCGTGCTGCTCGGCGCGAGCACCGCATACGGCGCCGAGGTCTCGTACGAGACCGAATGCCTGCCGCCGCCCATCTCCGGACTGCCCCCCGTGCAGGGCACCACGACCGTGGACGTGCAGGCCCCGGCGACGGCCAAGGTCGGCGACGAGGTCGAGGTGGTGTGGAAGACGGTCCAGGCCGCCTCCAAGAACCCGCCGATCCTCGACCTGGAGGAGAACACCGTCAAGCCCACCGGCACGCTCACGGTCGGCGGCGCGCAGACCGGTGAACTGGCCATGGAGGGACCGCGGGAGAACCCGGCGATCCCCAAGGACAGCCCGATGAAGCTGTCCAACATGACGGCCAAGCTGAAGCTGACGAAGGCCGGTGAGGTCACGCTGACCCCCGGTGCGTACAACATCAACGTCAGCAAGCCGCTGGAGACCGACACCAAATGCGCGGCGAAGGAGACCGTGAAGGCCGCCGCCACCATCAAGGTGACGGAGGGCAGCACCTCGGGCGGCACCACCAGCGGGACGACGTCCGGAACCACCTCGGGAACCACGTCCGGCACCACCTCCGGTACGACGTCCGGCACCACGACCGGCACCACATCCGGAACCACATCCGGAACCACCAGCGGCACCACCTCCGGTGGCGGCGACGGCGGCGACGACTCGTTCATGGGCAAGGAGGTGCAGGTCGAGTACGCCTGCAAGACGCCCATCGGCGACAAGACCGCGACCTCCCCGGTCCGCATCGACGCCACCAAGAGCGGCGGCAGCTTCGCCCTGACCGTGAAGTTCGGAAAGTCCGTGATGGACAGCCCGGCCGACATCCCCGCGGACTCGGTCAAGCCGTCCATGGCGGTCAAGGTCGGTGGCGCGGACAAGGGCACGGTCGCCGTGGAGGGCCCGACCAACAAGGAGCCCATCAAGTCCGGTGCCCCGATCGAGATTCCGGATCTGACCGGCACCTACAAGCCGGGCGCGAGCGGCAAGTCGACGCTCACCCCGGGCGTGCTGACG
The DNA here is from genome assembly GCF_052851135.1 of Streptomyces sp. BRA346. NCBI lineage: Bacteria > Bacillati > Actinomycetota > Actinomycetes > Kitasatosporales > Streptomycetaceae > Streptomyces > Streptomyces sp. BRA346. The sequence goes on from NZ_JAIWIH010000011.1 coordinate 78,975, forward strand.
GTCAAGGCGCTCGGCACGACCACCACCTGCACCCCCGCCAAGGACCCCGGCGCCTCGCTGGAGCTGGACACCACGCAGCAGCCCGGCGGCGCCAGCGGCGGAACCTCCACCTCCGGCGGCACCGGCGCCTCCGGATCCACCGGCACCTCGGGCAGCGGCACCAGCGGCGGGCTCGCCGAGACCGGCTCGGACGACCGCGGCGGCCTCACCGCGCTCGGCCTGATCGCCGGTACGGCGATCCTGCTCGGCGGCGCGATCTTCACCCTCACCCCGTGGCGCAAGCTGCGCGGCACCCGCTAACGCAAGCGTGCGGCGCTAGCCCGCTTCGCCCCGCCCCACACCCTGCGGCGGGGCGAACCGCTGTGCCGCACGCTTGCGTTAGCGGGACGTTAGCCGATGCCGTCTAGCCTGTGGCCCGCCCCGCACCGTGGAGCTGGTCAGGGACCCGCCCGGTCGCCCCCCCCACAGAGCCATCAGGAACTCCATATGGACGCCGTTCGCACCGATCCCGAATCCCCCTCCACTCCCCATGCTCCCGGGCGGCACCGGCACCGCAAGCCCAAGGCGATGAGCACGGCCGCCCGCCGCGCCCTCGTGCTCGCCGCGACCGCGCCGGTGGCCGGGGTCGTGTTCGCCGGGCCGTCGTTCGCCGCCGACAAGACCGCCGCGGCCGCCACGGTCGGCTCCCCGGACGCCGCGGGAACGCTCAGCGATGCCGACCGTGCGATGGCCGCGAAGCTTGGCGAGCGCATCAACAACCCGAGCCTGACCAACGACGGCAGCAGCGTCAGCGGTGTGGTGCTGGACTCCGCGTCGGACGAGGTGATGTGGGGCCACAACGCCTCGACCGCCCTGATGCCCGCCTCCAACGCCAAGCTCGCCACCGCCACCGCCGCCCTCGATCGGCTCGGCCCCGAGCACCGGGTCGCCACCAAGGTCGTCTACAGCAACGGCACCCTCATCCTCGTCGGCGGCGGCGACCGGACCCTGAGCAGCGACGAACTCGGCGAGATGGCGCGGACGGCCGTCGACGGGCTCAAAGCCGCGGGCGTGACGAACGTGAAGGTCCGCATCGACGACAGCCTCTTCCCGGAACCCGCCCTGGCCGAGGGCTGGCGGGCCGACTACTACGACGACCAGGTCGCCCCCGTCCGCGCCCTGTCGGTCGACGGGAAGCTCTCCGCGGACACCGCCCTGGACGCCGGGAAGGTCTTCGCGGCCAAGCTCGCCGACCGGGGCGTCACCGTCGACGGCGACGTCACGCGCGGGACGGCGGGCGTCGGCGATGTGCCGGTGGCGCAGAAACTGTCTCCCACGGTGCGCGAGCTGGTCCGTACGATGCTCAAGACCAGCAACAACGACACGGCCGAGACGCTGCTGCGGCTGACCGCCATCGAGGCGGGACAGCCCGCCACGTTCGAAGGTGGTACGGCGGCCGTCCGGCAGGTGCTGGGCGAGCGGTACGGCATCGCGCTCGACAACGTGGTGCTGCACGACGGCAGCGGGCTCTCCCGTGCCACCCGCATCCCGGCCGCCACCATCGCGGCGATCCTGGACAACGCCACCGAGCCGCGCAACCAGTACACCCTCGGGCCGATCCTGGAGGGCCTCCCGGTCGCCGGTGAGGCGGGCAGCACCCTCGGACCGGAGTACGCGCGCTTCGACGATCCGAACTCGAAGTGCGCCGTGAACAAGGTGCGGGCGAAGACCGGCACCCTCACCGGCGCGATCGCGCTCAGCGGGGTGACCCAGGGCAGGGACGGGCGCTGGAAGGTGTTCTCCTTCGTGGAGAACAACTCCACCGCCGAGAACTCCGAGATCACGGACGCCATGGACGGCCTGGCCGCCACGGTCAACGGCTGCTGGGCGTAAGAGGCGTCACGGTCAACGGCTGCTGGGCGGTAAGGGGCGTAAGAGGCGTAACGGCAGGCCAAAGGGCCCGGCCCCGGAACCGACAGCATCGGTTCCGGGGCCGGGCCCTTTTCGGTACGCGTCAGTGCACGTCGGCCATGAGCGCCACGACCTTCTTGCGGTACATGAACACCGCGATGCCCGCGAGCGCCGCCGCGGTCGCCTCCAGCGCGATGACGCCCGGACCGCTCAGGTCGACCCCGGCGATGGACAGCAGCCCCGTGACGCAGTCGCCGGCGGTGACGGCGAGGAACCACACGCCCATCAGCTGGCTCGCGTACTTGGCGGGCGCCATCTTGGTGGTCACCGACAGGCCGACCGGCGAGACGCACAGCTCGCCGATGGTCTGGATCAGGTAGATCGACACCAGCCACAGGGGGCTGACCTTCGTCCCGTCCGAGGCCGCCTGCATCGGCAGCACGAAGACGAAGAACGACATGCCGATCATGACCAGGCCGAAGGCGAACTTCAGCGTGGTGTTCGGCTCCCGGTCGCGCCGGGCGAGCCACAGCCACAGCCAGGCGAAGACCGGGGCCAGCGCCATGATCAGCAGCGGGTTCACCGACTGGAACCACGAGGACGGGAACTCCAGCCCGAAGATCGTGTCGGCGGTCTTGGTCTCGGCGAAGGCGGACATCGTCGAGCCGCCCTGGTCGAAGATCATCCAGAACACTGCGGCGGCCGCGAAGAACCAGATGTAGCCGCTGACCTTGGTCTGCTCGACCGCGGTCAGCTCGGGGTCCCGCTTGATCCGGACCAGCACCCCGATGGGGATGATCAGGCCGAGCAGGGTGATCGGGACCAGCGCCCAGTTGAGCGTCCACTGACCGCTGAGCACCACGCCGGTGTAGAAGACGGCGGTGATGGCCGTCCAGATCAGGCCCTTGCGCACCCAGGACCGGCGCTCCTCGGCCACCAGCGGCGTCGGCACGGTGCTGCTCTCGGGGCTGAGGTGGCGGGTGCCGATCAGGAACTGGACCAGACCCAGCGCCATGCCGAGCGCCGCGAGCGCGAAGCCCAGGTGCCAGTTGTACGACTGGCCGACGGTGCCGATCACCAGCGGGGCGGCGAACGCGCCGAGGTTGATGCCGATGTAGAAGATGGTGAAGCCGCCGTCGCGGCGCGGGTCCTGCGGTCCGTCGTAGAGCTGACCGACCATCGTGGAGATGTTGGCCTTGATCAGACCGGAGCCGAGCGCGACCAGGGCGAGGCCGACGAAGAAGGTCGGCTCGCCGGGGACGGACAGCGCCAGGTGCCCGGCCATCACGATCCCGGACGCGATCACGACCGTCTTCCGCGGTCCCCAGACCCGGTCGCCGAACCAGCCGCCCGGCATGGCCAGCAGATAGACCATGGCCAGGTAGACCGAGTAGATGGCCACCGCGTTGCCCTCGGTCATGCCGAGGCCGCCGCCCTGACCGCCGTCCTTGGCGTCCGGGCCGCCGGAGATCAGATAGACGACGAGGAGCGCTCTCATGCCGTAGAAGCTGAAGCGCTCCCACATTTCGATCATGAAGAGCGTGGCGAGGCCGCGCGGGTGGCCGAAGAAGGTCTTGCCACCGCTGGCAGGGGAATCCTGCGCGGTCGCGCCCTTCGACATGCTGGACGCCATGTGGGGGTTCCTTACAAAGGCTCAGGGGTGCACCGCCGCGCGTCGACACGCGTAGAAGCGCCCGTGGGGGTGGCTGAGCGCCGGGCGGCCCGGCTCCGTCCGTTCCGCTGACTCCCGATGTCCGGACTGGGCATGAGAGAGACCTTCGGCGCGTCGAACCACCAAAGGTCCCGGAGGAGTGCTACAGACGTTGTTTCACCATACGACACGCACTTGACACTCTTGGGTGAGACATAGATCACGGAGGGGCGTGCGGCCCGTCGTGCTCCCTGCATCCCCACCTGCGCGCCCCGTGCGTGAACCCCGGCGGACTACCATCACCTCATGACCCGAGTTTTGCTCGCCGAGGATGACGCATCGATCTCGGAACCCCTCGCCCGCGCCCTGCGCCGTGAGGGGTACGAGGTGGAGGTGCGGGAGGACGGACCCACCGCGCTCGACGCCGGTCTGCAAGGAGGCGTCGATCTGCTCGTCCTCGACCTCGGGCTGCCCGGGATGGACGGACTGGAGGTCTGTCGCCGGCTGCGCACCGAGGGCCACGGCTTCCCGGTGCTGGTGCTCACCGCCCGCGCCGACGAGGTGGACACCGTGGTCGGCCTGGACGCCGGGGCCGACGACTACGTCACCAAGCCCTTCCGCCTCGCCGAGCTGCTCGCCCGCGTCCGGGCCCTGCTGCGCCGCGGCGCCGTCGAGACCCAGGCCCAGGCGCCCGCCACCCACGGGGTCCGCATCGACGTCGAGTCGCACCGCGCGTGGATGGGCGAGGAGGAGCTCCAGCTGACCGCGAAGGAGTTCGACCTGCTGCGGGTCCTGGTGCGCGACGCCGGGCGCGTCGTCACCCGCGACCAGCTGATGCGCGAGGTGTGGGACACCACCTGGTGGTCGTCCACCAAGACGCTCGACATGCACATCTCCTGGCTCCGCAAGAAGCTCGGGGACGACGCCGCCAACCCCCGCTATATCGCCACCGTCCGGGGTGTCGGCTTCAGGTTCGAGAAAAGCTGACGGGGGCTGACACGGTAGGACCATGCGCCGTCGCTTGATCAACTCCACGCTCGCCGTGGTGCTCGTCGTCATCGCCGTCTTCGGCGTCTCGCTGGTCATCGTCGAGACCCGGACCATCGAGAACAGCGCCCAGGAGAGCGTCAGCTCGGACGCGGTGCGGCTGGTCAGCATCGTGGACAGCAGGCTGCTCGGCGGCGAGGGCGTCACCCACAAGGTGCTGCGCGAGCAGATCGAACCCGGGCGCTACGCCCTGATCACCATCCCGAGCCACCCGGACGTCGAGATCGGCAAGCGCCCCGAAGGCAGCGTCGTCTCCTCCGAGGAGCACGGCGAACAGGGCGAGACGGTACGGGTCGAGGCGTCCCGTACGACGGTGAGCCGGGAGATCGGCCGCACCATGCTGATCATCCTGGCGGTGGCGCTGCTCGCGGTCCTCGCCGCGGTCTTCCTCGCCGTACGGCAGGCGCACCGGCTCTCCGCGCCGCTCACCGACCTCGCCGAGACCGCCGAACGGCTGGGCTCCGGCGACCCGCGGCCGCGCCACCGCCGCTACGGGGTGCCCGAACTGGACCGGGTCGCCGACGTCCTGGACGCGAGCGCCGAACGTATCGCCCGGATGCTCACCGCCGAGCGGCGGCTCGCGGCCGACGCCTCGCACCAGCTGCGGACGCCGCTGACCGCGCTGTCCATGCGGCTGGAGGAGATCACGCTCACCGACGACCCGGAGACCGTCAAGGAGGAGGCGTCGATCGCGCTGGGCCAGGTCGAGCGGCTCACCGACGTCGTCCAGCGGCTGCTGACGAACTCGCGCGACCCGCGCAGCGGCTCCGCCGTCGCCTTCGACCTGGACGAGGTCGTCAAGCAGCAGATCGAGGAGTGGCGCCCGGCCTCCCGCAGCGAGGGGCGCGCCATCGTGCGCTCCGGCAAGAAGGGGCTGCGGGCGGTCGGCACCCCGGGCGCCGTCGCCCAGGTGCTCGCGACGCTCATCGAGAACTCGCTGATGCACGGCGACGGTACGGTCGCCCTGCGCACCCGGGTCACCGGCAACCAGGCGGTCGTCGAGGTCACCGACGAGGGCCCGGGCGTACCGCCCGACCTCGGCGCGCGGGTCTTCGAGCGGACCGTCAGCGGACGGAACTCCACCGGGCTCGGCCTCGCCGTCGCCCGCGATCTGGCGGAGGCGGACGGGGGGCGGCTGGAGCTGCTCCAGCCGCATCCGCCGGTGTTCGCGCTGTTCCTGAGCCGCGTGGCGGACGACATCCGCCCCGGCTGAGCGGCTACTTGCGGATGGGCTGCTTGTCGGCGCGGCGGGCGGCCCGGGCGGGCGGCTCCTCGGCGAGTATCGCCTCGGCGCTCACCACCGCCTCCCGCGCGGGCATCGCCCGGAACACCCAGGTCCGGTAGGACCAGAAGCGGAAGAGGGTGCCGATGCCGATGCCGAGGAACTTGAAGACGTTGCTCGCGAGCGAGCTGTCCCAGCCGAAGCCGTACGTCGCCGTGTAGAGCACCCCGTTCTCGATGATCAGGCCGATCGCGCTGAACAGCAGGAACAGGCTGAGCTCCTTGGTGCGCCCCTGCTTGTCCCGGTCCCGGTAGGTGAAGTACCGGTAGCCCAGGTAGTTGAAGCAGGTCGCGACGACCGTCGCCACGATGCTGGCCCGCACCACCGGCAGCTCGGTGAGGCTGCGGACCAGATTGAAGACGGCGAGATTGACGAAGACGCCGGCACCGCCGACCACCCCGAACTTCGCGATCTCCCGGGCGAGCCGCCCCACCTGGGTGCTCAGCCCGCCGAGCATGCGTCGTTCACTCATGGTGATCGTTCAGCCCCGTTTCGTCAGCATCGACAACATCTCCCCATGCTAACCAGCGGCGGGGACACTCGCCCGGAGGCCGCGAACACAAGTCCGGTCTGCCTATCTGGAGGATCATCCAAGTCCAGGTCAGGGGCGGTGGTGGCGAGAAGTTACCCTTGGAGGGTGACATTTCCGGTAGTCGGCATGGTCGGCGGCGGCCAGCTCGCCCGCATGACCCACGAGGCGGGCATCCCCCTCGGCATCAGGTTCAAGCTGCTCAGTGACACCCCTCAGGACTCGGCGGCCCAAGTCGTCAGCGATGTCGTCATCGGCGACTACCGCGACTTGGAGACGCTTCGTGCGTTCGCACAAGGCTGTGATGTGGTCACGTTCGACCACGAGCACGTCCCGGCCGAGCATCTGCGTGCGCTCGAGGCGGACGGCGTCGTCATCCGCCCCGGCATCGAGGCCCTCCTGCACGCGCAGGACAAGGGCGTGATGCGGGAGCGGCTGCGCGAGGCCGGGGTGCCGTGCCCCCGCCACCGCATCGTCGCCGACCCGGAGGACGTGGCGCGCTTCGCGGAAGAGGGCGACGGCTTCCCCGTCGTCCTCAAGACCGTGCGCGGCGGCTACGACGGCAAGGGCGTGTGGGTCGTCCACAGCGCGGAGGACGCCGCCGACCCGTTCCGGGCCGGGGTCCCCGTCCTCGCCGAGGAGCTGGTCGACTTCGCGCGCGAGCTGGCCGCCAACGTCGTGCGCTCCCCGCACGGCCAGGCCGTCGCCTACCCGGTCGTCGAGTCGATACAGGTGAACGGCGTCTGTGACACCGTCATCGCCCCCGCCCCCGGTCTCTCCGAGGCGCTCTCCGCCCAGGCCCAGGAGCTGGCGCTGAAGATCGCGGCGGAGCTGGGCGTGGTCGGCCACCTCGCCGTCGAACTGTTCGAGACCAAGGACGGCCGCATCCTCGTCAACGAGCTGGCGATGCGCCCCCACAACTCCGGCCACTGGACCCAGGACGGCGCCGTCACCTCCCAGTTCGCCAACCATGTGCGCGCGGTCCTCGACCTTCCGCTCGGCGCGCCGAACACCCGGGCGAAGTGGACCGTGATGACCAACGTCCTCGGCGGCGACTACCCGGACATGTACGCGGCGTACCTGCACTGCATGGCCCGCGACCCCGGGCTGAAGATCCACATGTACGGCAAGGGCGTGAAGCCCGGCCGCAAGGTCGGCCACGTCAACACCTACGGCGACGACCTGGCCGACGTCCGCGAGCGCGGCCGTCACGCCGCCGACTACCTCCGAGGGACCATCACCGAATGAGCGCTCCTGTGCCCGCGATCGGCATCGTCATGGGTTCCGACTCCGACTGGCCGGTCATGGAAGAAGCCGCCAAGGCCCTCGACGAGTTCGAGATCCCGTACGAGGTGGACGTCGTCTCGGCGCACCGGATGCCGCGCGAGATGGTCGCGTACGGCGAGAACGCCGCCCCCCGCGGCCTCAAGGCCATCATCGCGGGCGCCGGCGGCGCCGCCCACCTCCCGGGCATGCTCGCCTCGGTCACCCCGCTGCCGGTGATCGGCGTGCCGGTGCCCCTGAAGTACCTGGACGGCATGGACTCGCTCCTGTCGATCGTCCAGATGCCGGCGGGCGTCCCCGTCGCCACGGTCTCCATCGGCGGCGCCCGCAACGCGGGCCTCCTCGCCGCCCGTATCCTCGCCGCCCACGACGCGGAGCTCCAGGGGCGGATGCGGGAGTTCCAGGACGAGCTGAACGAACAGGCCACGGAAAAGGGCAAGCGCCTCCGAGCCAAGGTGGACGGCCCCCCGTCCTTCGGCTTCGCCCACGGCTGACCGCACCGGGTCTTCATTCCCCCACCCCGCAGTACCGACATCCGCCGTGTGGGAGGCTCCGCCCCGGCGGGGGTGCAGGGGGGGCGGAGCCCCCGCGGCGGGGTCCGGGGCGGAGCCCCGGTTTCGGGAAGGGGCGGGGTGGGGAACAGGCCCGCCGCAGGCGTCGCGGCCCCGTGACTTCGGCTGCCGCCCGTATGAAAATGCCCGGATGACCGATCACCTCGCGCACGCCCGTGAACTGCTGTCCGCCCACCCCGTCGTGGACGGCCACAACGACCTCCCCTGGGCCCTGCGCGAGCAGGTCCGCTACGACCTCGACCAACTCGACATCGCCACCGACCAACGGCAGCGCACCCACACCGACATCCCCCGCCTCCGCGAGGGCGGCGTCGGCGCCCAGTTCTGGTCGGTGTTCGTACGCTCGGACTTCAGCGGGGACACGGCCGTCAGCGCCACCCTCGAACAGATCGACGTCGTACGCCGTTTGACCGAGCGCTACCCGGACGACCTCCGGCTGTCGCTCACCGCCGACGACATGGAGGCGGCCCGCGCCGAGGGCCGGATCGCGTCGCTGATGGGCGCCGAGGGCGGCCACAGCATCAACTGTTCCCTGGCGACCCTCCGCGCCCTGTACGACCTCGGGGTGCGCTACATGACGCTCACCCACAACGACAACATCCCCTGGGCGGACTCGGCGACGGACGAGCCGCGGGCGCACGGCCTGACCCGCTTCGGCGAGGAGGTCGTACGCGAGATGAACCGCCTCGGGATGCTGGTCGACCTCTCCCACGTGTCGGCGGACACGATGCGCGACGCGCTCCGGGTGACCGAGGCGCCGGTCGTGTTCTCGCACTCCTCCGCCCGCGCGGTCTGCGACCATCCGCGCAACATCCCGGACGACGTCCTGGCCGCGCTCAAGGAGAACGGTGGGGTGGCGATGGCCACGTTCGTACCGAAGTTCGTGCTGCCGGAGGCGGTCGAGTGGACGAAGGCGGCGGACGACAACATGCGCGCGCACGGGCTGCATCCGCTGGAGCTGACGGAGGCCGCGAAGAAGGTGCAGCGCGCCTTCGAGGAGGCCCATCCGCGGCCGATGGCAACGGCGACCACCGTCGCCGATCACCTCGACCACATGCGCGAGGTGGCGGGCGTGGACCACATCGGCATCGGCGGCGACTTCGACGGCACCGCGTTCACCCCGTCCGGCCTGGACGACGTCGCGGGTTACCCGAACCTCATCGCGGAGCTCCTCGACCGCCGCTGGTCCGAGGCCGAACTCGCCAAGCTGACCTGGCAGAACGCCGTCCGGGTGCTGCGTGACGCCGAGTCCGCGGCGCGCGGGCTCCGCACGGTCCGGGGGCCGTCCATTGCGACCATCGACCAGCTGGACGGCGCCCCCGACGCCTGACCCACCCGCGGCCACCGCCCGCCTCCGCAGGAGCCACCAACGCCCCCTTTACCGGGGCTTGGTGGCTTTGCGATGTGTTGATGCATCGTTCACGTAATTCGCCTCTTCCCCGTCGTCGGCGGAGCGAGAGAGTCATCAGCGGTCTGACGATCTCTCACGCACAGAAACGGGAAAGAGGTGTTATGCCCGACTTCACCCGCCGTAGACTCCTTGGTGTCGCCGCCGGTTCGCTGGGCGCGGGCGCGGCCATGACGCTCCTGCCGCCGAGCGTGCAGCAGGCGATAGCCGCCGGCCCGCCGCAGGGCGGCTCGCTCGACGACATCGAGCACGTCGTCCTCCTGATGCAGGAAAATCGTTCGTTCGACCACTACTTCGGCACCCTCAAGGGAGTGCGCGGGTTCGCCGACCCGGACGCCCTGACCCTCTCCACCGGCAAGTCGGTCTTCCACCAGCCGGATGAGGAGAACCCGGACGGCTACCTCCTCCCGTTCCACCTGGACACCCACTCCACGAGCGCCCAGGCCATCCCCTCCACCAGCCACGCCTGGTCGGTGCAGCACGAGGCGTGGAACAACGGCGCCATGGACAAATGGCTCCCGGCCCACCGCAAGGCCGACGGCGAGAACGGGCCGTACGTCATGGGCTACCACACCCGTGAGGACATCCCGTTCCAGTTCGCCCTGGCCGAGGCGTTCACCATCTGCGACAACTACTACTGCTCGGTCTTCGGCCCCACCTGGCCCAACCGGCTGTACTGGATGACGGGCACCATCGACCCCGCCGGGGTCAAGGGCGGCCCGGTCCTGGAGAACAAGGCGCCCACGCCGTACCGCTGGACGACGTACGCCGAGCGCCTCCAGAAGGCGGGCATCAGCTGGAAGGTCTACCAGGAGGAGGACAACTACGGCTGCAACCTCCTGGAGGAGTTCCAGCAGTTCCAGGACGCCAGGCCGGGCGACCCGCTGTACGACCGCGGCATGGTGCACAGCCCCGCCGGGACGTTCGAGGAGGACGCCCGCAACGACCGGCTGCCGACCGTCTCCTGGATCATCCCGACCGCCGAGGTCTCCGAGCACCCGGACTACCTTCCGGCGGCCGGTGCCGACTACGTGGCCTCCAAGATCGAGGCCATCGCGTCCAACCCGGACGTGTGGCGCAAGACCGTCTTCATCCTCAACTACGACGAGAACGACGGCCTGTTCGACCACGTGCCGCCGCCCACCCCGAAGGCCGGGACCGTGGACGAGTTCGTGGGCGGCCTGCCCATCGGCGGCGGCTTCCGGGTGCCCTGCCTCATCGTCTCGCCGTGGACGGTGGGCGGCTGGGCCGCCGGCGAGGCGTTCGACCACACCTCGGTGCTCCAGTTCCTGGAGCGGCTGACGGGGGTCGAGGAGCCCAACATCAGCGAGTGGCGCCGCCGTACGTTCGGCGACCTCACCTCGGCCTTCGGCTTCGGCGACGCCGCGCCGAAGCCGCCGGAGCTGCCGGATGACACCGCCGAGCAGCTGGAGAAGGCCAAGGAGGACGTCGAGAACCTCCCCAAGCCCACGCTCCCGGGTGCCGACCAGACCCCGCCGGAGCAGGAGAAGGGCCGCCGCCCCCGCCGCTGAACCGGCCTGCGTACGTACGCCGCCCCCGCCGGGTATCACCCGGCGGGGGCGGCGGCACGCTCAGGGGCGGATCAGGCAGAAGGGGTGCCCCGCCGGGTCGGCGAAGACGCGGAAGTCCCGCTTTCCGCCGTCGTCGTCGAGGTCCAGCGCCTTCGCCCCCAGCGCCAGCACCTGCTCCTGCGCCTCTGCCATGTCGGTCACGTCCAGATCGAGGTGCAGCTGCTGCGACTCCTTCGCCGACGGCCAGCTCGGCGCGACGTAGCCGGGCGCCTCCTGGAAGGCCAGCCGCACCCCGCCGGGCACGTGGAGGTCGACCCACCGCTTGCCCTCGTTCTCGATCTCACCGCCCAGGACCTGCTGGTAGAAGCGGGCGAGTGCGGTGGGGTCGGGGCAGTCGACGGCGATGACGCTCAGCGTGGCGATGGCCATGGCTCCTCCTCGGGTCCCGGCCCGGGTTACCGCCCCGGGGCCCGACAAACCGGGCGGGGCTCACGCCATGGGGCGGCCCAGGGCGCGGTAGGTCCAGCCCGCGTCGCGCCAGTAGTCGGGGTCGAGGGCGTTACGGCCGTCCAGGATGCGGCGCTCCGCGACCATCTCGCCCAGGCCCACCGGGTCCAGCTCGCGGAACTCGCGCCACTCGGTCAGGTGCAGCACCGCGTGGGCGCCCCGGGCCGCCTCCAGGGCGCTCGGGGCGTAGGCGAGGGTCGGGAAGAGGGCGCGGGCGTTGTCCATGCCCTTGGGGTCGAACACGGTCACCTGGGCGCCTTGGAGCTGTATCTGCCCGGCCACGTTGAGCGCGGGGGAGTCCCGTACGTCGTCGGAGTCCGGCTTGAACGTGGCGCCCAGCACCGCCACCCGCTTGCCGAGGAAGCTCCCGCCGACCGCCTCGCGGGCCAGCTCGACCATGTGCCCGCGGCGCCGCATGTTGATCGAGTCGATCTCGCGGAGGAAGGTCAGGGCCTGGTCCGCGCCGAGTTCACCGGCGCGGGCCATGAAGGCGCGGAGGTCCTTGGGCAGACAGCCGCCGCCGAAGCCGATCCCGGCCCGCAGGAACTTCTTGCCGATCCGCTCGTCGTAGCCGATGGCCTCGGCGAGCTTGACCACGTCGCCGCCCGCCGCCTCGCAGACCTCGGCCATGGCGTTGATGAACGAGATCTTCGTGGCCAGGAAGGAGTTCGCCGAGCTCTTCACCAGCTCGGCGGTCGGGAAGTCGGTCACCACGAAGGGCGACCCCTCCGCGATCGGCGTCGCGTACACGTCCCGCAGCACCTTCTCGGACCGGTCGCTGGTGACCCCGACCACGATCCGGTCCGGGTGCAGCGTGTCCTCGACGGCGAAGCCCTCGCGCAGGAACTCCGGGTTCCACGCCAGCTCGGCGTCCGCGCCGGCGGGGGCCAGCTCGGCGAGCCGCGCCGCGAGCCGGTCCGCGCTGCCGACCGGGACGGTGGACTTGCCGACGACCAGCGCCGGGCGGTGCAGATGCGGGGCGAGCGATTCCACGGCGTTGTCGACGTAACGCATGTCACACGCGTACTCGCCGTGCTTCTGCGGGGTGTTCACGCAGATGAAGTGGACGTCGCCGAACTGCCCGGCCTCCTCGTAGGAGCTGGTGAAGCGCAGCCGCCCGGTCGCGCCCTCGACGCCCGCCACATGCCGCTTCAGCAGATCTTCCAGGCCTGGTTCGTACATGGGCACCCGGCCCTCCGAGAGCATCGCGATCTTCTCGGGCACGATGTCCAGGCCCAGCACCTCGAAGCCCAGCTCGGCCATGGCCGCGGCGTGCGTCGCGCCCAGGTAGCCGGTGCCGATCACGGTGATCTTGAGGGCCATGTGGTGCTCCAGAAGCGTCGGTCTCAGATGCGCTGCCTGAGCATAGTCGGCGCCCACGACAGGGCTCAGCGGCATCTTGTCGGGAAGCTCACGTACAGGGCACGTATACGGGGAGAGGCCGCGGCCCTAGAATTCAGTTACTTAACGGTAGTTAGCACAGTAGGCAGCACCACAGGGGAGTGAGAAGACCTTGGCGTCCTCGGGAAACGCAGACTTCGACCTGTACCGACCGTCCGAGGAGCACGACATGCTCCGCGACTCGGTCCGCTCGCTCGCCGAGGCGAAAATAGCCCCCTTCGCGGCCGAGGTGGACGAGGAGGCCCGCTTCCCTCAGGAGGCGCTGGACTCCCTGGTGGCCAGTGACCTGCACGCGGTGCACGTGCCCGAGTCGTACGGCGGCGCCGGTGCCGACGCGCTCGCGACCGTGATCGTCATCGAGGAGGTCGCCCGGGTGTGCGCCTCCTCCTCCCTGATCCCCGCGGTCAACAAGCTGGGCTCGCTGCCGGTCATCCTGTCCGGCTCCGAGGAGCTGAAGAAGAAGTACCTGGGCCCGCTCGCCAAGGGCGACGCGATGTTCTCCTACTGTCTCTCCGAGCCCGACGCGGGCTCCGACGCCGCCGGTATGAAGACCAAGGCGGTGCGCGACGGCGACTTCTACGTCCTGAACGGTGTCAAGCGCTGGATCACCAACGCCGGGGTCTCCGACTACTACACCGTGATGGCCGTCACGGACCCCGAGAAGCGCTCCAAGGGCATCTCCGCCTTCGTCGTGGAGAAGGACGACGAGGGCGTGTCCTTCGGCGCCCCCGAGAAGAAGCTCGGCATCAAGGGCTCGCCGACGCGCGAGGTCTACCTCGACAACGTCCGCATCCCCGCCGACCGCATGATCGGCGCCGAGGGCACCGGCTTCGCCACCGCCATGAAGACCCTCGACCACACCCGCATCACCATCGCAGCCCAGGCCCTCGGCATCGCCCAGGGCGCCCTGGACTACGCCAAGGGCTATGTCCAGGAGCGCAAGCAGTTCGGCAAGCCGATCGCCGACTTCCAGGGCATCCAGTTCATGCTCGCCGACATGGCCATGAAGATCTCGGCCGCCCGCGCCCTGACCTACCAGGCCGCCGCCGCCTCCGAGCGCGTCGACGCCGACCTCACCTACCAGGGCGCCGCCGCCAAGTGCTTCGCCTCGGACGTGGCGATGGAGGTCACCACGGACGCCGTCCAGCTCCTCGGCGGCTACGGCTACACCCGTGACTACCCGGTCGAGCGCATGATGCGCGACGCCAAAATTACCCAGATTTATGAAGGAACGAACCAAGTTCAGCGGGTCGTGATGGCGCGCAACCTGCCGTAGGGCTCGTGACGGGGGCGGGAGCGTCGTACGCGGCGCGCTCCCGCCCTCCGTCGTGTCCGCTGGTCAGTGGCGCGGCCGCCAGACCGAGAAGTCCGCAAGCCGGAAGTGGCTTGCCACGGTGCGGAAGCCGAACCAGCCGCTGGTGTACGGCTCCGGGTCCCGGTAGTCGCAGAGCAGCTCGCCGTTGCTCCGGTACTGGACGGTCCGCCCGGCGGACACCAGCCGCACCCGGTACGGGGCGTTCGGGGTGAGCAGCGGTTCGGTGAGGTCGAAGAGCAGCGGGCGGTTGCCCGCCTCGCCGACGTAGCGGCGCATGCGGGTGGTGGTGTTGAGGTTGGCGCCGTAGCCGACGTAGTAGGTCTTCAGCACGTCGTAGTCGGCGAAGGTGCCGCTGCGCGCCGTGGCGAAGAGGTCGCCGGGGGAGCGGACGTCGCGGGCGTTCCAGAAGGCGTTGAGGTCGGTCACATGGTCGTTGGGTCCGCCCGCCGCGACCGGGGTGGCCGTGTACTCGATCACGTACGGGCCGGTCAGCTCGCGGGTGAACCAGACCGTGGCGCCGCCCGGTACGTCGACGTCGAGTACCCCGTGCCGGGCCCGCACCGTCCCGCCGCTCTCCAGCTCGGCGGTCCACTGGCGGGTGCCGTGGCGGAAGTCGTCGTGGGCGATCCGGGTCCAGCCCCGATGGCGGCCCGTGGCGAGGGCCGCCGGGGCCGCGGCGGTCGCGGCGGCCGTCGCGGCGGCGAGGGTGATCAGGCGTCTGCGGGAACGGTGGTACGTCATCGTGGTGCGGTTCCTTCCGGGGGTGGTTGAACCGTTTCAATGCGTAGCGCGGGACGAACCTAACAGAGGACCGCCGCCGGGCGCTCGGCCCGGCGGCGGTCGTCTTTGCGTCTTTGCGTCTCTGCGTCGGCCTCGGTCAGTTGCTGGAGACCGTGACCTTCTCGTCGTTCTTCAGCTCGTTCACCAGCTGCTTGACCTTGGGCATGTCCCACTGGATCGCGCTGCCCTTGGGCGTGGACAGGCCCGGGTTGGAGACGGGCATGTTCATCTGCTTGCCGTCACCGCCGGAGACGCTCTTCATCGCGAAGAACATGTCCTTCAGGTCCCACAGGCTCATGTCCTTGTCGACGATCAGGCTGTCGAGACCGGCGCCCATCATCGGGTAGAGCTTGAAGGGGTTCATGACCGTGCCCGGCGAGGCCGCCTTGTTGGCCAGCGCGGACAGGAACTTCTGCTGGTTCTTGGTGCGGTCCAGGTCGCCGCCCGCGAGGCCGTAGCGCTGCCGGACGAAGCCGAGCGCCTGCTGACCATCGAGGGTCTGCTTGCCCTTCTTGAGGTCGTTGCCGGACTTCTTGTCCTTCATGTCCTGCGGGATGTCGATCTCGACCCCGCCGACCCCGTCGACGATCTTGGCGAAGCCGTCGAAGCCGATCTCCGCGTAGTGGTCGATCTTCAGGCCGGTGTTGTACTCGATGGTCCGCGCGAGCAACTGCGGGCCCTCCGAGGAGTACGACGCGTTCAGCTTGTTCTGGCTCGCGGGGATCCGGTTGCCGGACGACGAGCCGGTGAAGGCCGGAATGGTGACCCAGGAGTCACGCGGGAGGCTGACCATGGTGTTCCCGTTCTCACCGACGTGGAGCAGGATCATGGAGTCGGTCCGGCGGCCCTCGGCGGAGCCGGTGTGCAGCTTCTTCTTGTCCTCCGCGGACATGCCCTCGCGGCTGTCGGAACCGACGATCAGGTAGTTGGTGCCCTTGCCGCCGGTCGGCCGGTCCTCGACCTTGCTGAGGTCGACCTCGCGCTTGAGCTTGCCGTCGGCCCAGAAGTACGTACCGATACCGACCGCGAGCAGCAGCACGACCAGGGTGACCAGGCCGACGGTTATCCGGCGCTTCCAGTTCACGGGTCCTCCCGCCCGGCCCCCACGGCCGCGACGCCCACCACCACCGCCGCCGGGACCGCCGGGGCCACGGCCGCCGCCGTAGACCTGGCCGGTGTTGTACCCGTCGCCGCCATGGCCGCCGTAGTCGTCATAGCCGGGCGAGGGCCGCGGCACGTTCCCCCGCGGCGAGAGCTCCGGCGGCAGCGGCGGCTCGGCGGGCTGCTGCCCGCCGCCCGGTGCCGCCCGCCGTACCTGCGGCATGGAGCGGGCCCCCTCCGGCTGGGGGCTGCCGCTGCCGCGTCCGTACCGGTCGTTGCGGTCACCGGTCCAACCCTGGGGCCATTCGCTCATGCATGGCAGTGTGCCTGGTCGGACCCGCTGTCATACAGGGCGGGTGCCGGATCGGGGCATGGCTGTTGCAGAGCTGATAAGAAGCTGGTCCGCATATGGTGGACGGCATGACCAAACAGGCCCAGGGCTTGGATACGGATCTTCCCGGCAAGCCCACGTCCGCCTCCCGCACCACGCTGTCGCACATCATGACCGGCATTGACACCAACCTCCTCGGCACGGTCCACGGCGGCGTGATCATGAAGCTCGTGGACGACGCCGCCGGAGCGGTCGCCGGACGGCACTCCGAGGGCCCCGCGGTCACCGCCTCGATGGACGAGATGGCCTTCCTGGAGCCGGTACGCGTCGGCGATCTCGTCCATGTGAAGGCCCAGGTCAACTGGACCGGACGGTCCTCCATGGAGGTCGGGGTGCGGGTCCTGGCCGAGCGCTGGAACGAATCCACCCCCGCCACCCAGGTCGGCAGCGCCTATCTGGTCTTCGCCGCGGTCGACGCCGACGGCAAGCCCCGCCCCGTACCCCCGGTCATCCCGGAGACCGAGCGCGACAAGCGGCGCTACCAGGAGGCCGAGATCCGCCGCACCCACCGCCTGGCCCGCCGCCGCGCCATCAAGGAGCTCCGCGCCCGCCGCGCCGCGGAGGGCCCCGAGGAGCCGTAAGCCGCGGTCGGCGCCGGGACGAGTCATACGCGGATGTCCCCGCCGGGGAGATCCCGGCGGGGACGTTGCCCGGTCGTGCTCAGGTCAGCTCGGCAGACCACTTCCCGCGGCCGAGGAAGGTGCGGCCGTCGGGCGTGATGTCCACCCGGGCTCCGCGTACGGGCAGCTCGCCGTTGCTCAGCCAGTAGTCGCGAACGTTGTCGAGGGCGTCCCACAGTCGGCGGGGCCCGCCCTGGTGCACGGTGGGCCGCTCGTTCCCGGTCGCCGTCGCCCGGGCCCACGATCCGTCGGCATGCGCCATGAGTGCGATGCGCCGCTCGCCGTCCTCCCGGTACTCGTGCTCGATGCCGGGCGTCTCGACGTCGAGCATGGACGCGAGGTCCCACGCGTTCGCTACGTCGACGACGGGATACGGACCGCGACTGACGTCGTCCCCCTCCAGCTCTGCGGCCTTCGCGAGGCGAACGGCCGCCCCGGGCGGGTAGTCCTCACCGTGGCGCGCCTGCATGAACCCTGCCCGGCCCCATTCGACGCGCCCGGTCGCGCCTCCGTCGTCGTCCTTCTCGGCCGTGACGAGGAGAGAGGTCCCCGCGATCGTGGTCACCAGCCGACCACCGGGGCGAAGCACCCTGAGCCAGCTTGCGGGAATCGTACGTACGGACACGGTGGCGACGATCCGGTCGAAGCTCGCAGGGTCGTACGGCAGATCCCCGGTTGCGTCGACGGTGTCGAGCCCGGGGGCGACCCCGGCCTCGCTCAGCCGCTTGCGGGCGGCCTCGGTCAGGTAGCGGTCGACATCGACGCTCGTCACCCGCTCGTCGCCCAGTCGGCGAGCGGCGAGGGCCGCCCCGTACCCGCTCCCTGTGCCCACGTCGAGCAGTCGGTCGTCGTCATCGATGCGGGCGTGCTGGAACATGCCCACGACCAGGCTCGGCAGGGTGGCCGAGGACGTCGGCCGACCGTGCGGCCGGTCGGCCGGCGTGGCGTCGTCGGCGTGTAACGGGCCGACACGGGTTACTAGCGACGCGTCGCGGTACGCCGCGTCAAGCCAGCGATCCGGATCGGATGGGCCGTTGCGCAGCTCCCAACCGTCGGAACCGCGCTCCCACCAGCGCGGGATGAACAGATGCCGTGGCGTGGCGGCGAGGGCGGGCGCCCATCGGGAGTGCCGGTGCGTTGCGGCGTCGGCAAGAGCGGCTGCGCGAGTTGACCAGTTCACGCGTGAACTCCAAGAGAGGGAGCGGGGGCGGGCGCGAAGTGCTTCGGGAGGCAAGCTGGCGTACGAGCGGGGTCGCAGTCGTTCGAGTCGGCCGGGGTGCAGGCGCCGCCGCGCGGCTCGGGCACGGCGGCCATCATCTCGCCCCATCGGTCGCTGCACAGGATCTCGGCGAGACGCTGCTCGCGAACGTTCCCGGCGACCATGAAGCGGCTGAGGATGCAACCGGACACGGCTCCGTCAGGGGAGACGGAAACCCGGTGCCGGAAGCAGTGCCCACACAACTCGGCGGCGGTCGGCGGGCTCGTGTCCTGCTCGGACGCTCGTCCGACCCTGCGCATGCGGTCGACCTGGATTTCCTTGATCCCGAGCCGATGAGCAGGGCGAGCGTCTGTGGACGCAACGGCCTTGCCGGACCTTACCGATCTGTGTCACAGGTTGATGCGAGCCGTCGCGCGGCCGATGCTGCGCAACTGCTTGCGGGGGGAGGCCGAGGCCAGGGTGCAGGCGCGCGGCCCCCCGTCGTCGGCGATGCAAACCCGGGACTTCGGCCCCATGTCGTTGACCCGTCACACGGCTGAACAGCGCTTCGCGCACAGAGCACCACTACGGGCAGCTGACCTCGTCGCCGGTGACGGCGGCGATGCCGGGGCGGTCTCGGCGCGGGTCCTCGGTGCGCACCGGGTGCACGTCCTTGTAGTCCGCGCCGACCGTGACCTGCATCACCCCGCCCTGCCCCGGCACCGGCTTCAGCTGCGCACCGGGCAGCGCGGCGGCCAGGGTGCGCACCGAGCGGTTCCAGACCGGGTCGTACGTGATGACCGTGCGCGCCAGGTCCTTGGTGGCCGCGTCGGCGGGGGAGCCGGTGGTGGCGAAGCCGGTGGCGTGCAGCGCCCGGTCCGCGCGCCGGGCGAGCCCGGCCGTCCCGGTGCCGTTCAGGACGTGCACCCGCACCTGCCGCGGGGCCACGTCGACCACGGTGGCCCTGGGCCGCGCGTGGCGGCTGGTCAGCGGCCGGTCCTGGCGGATGGCGTCGAAGAGCCGGTCGGCCTTGGGCCGGTCCCAGTGCAGCGTGGACCCGACGCCCTTGAGCGGCTTCCCCGGCAGGATCACCGGGACCGAGGCGAACTCGGACGACGCCGGGGTGAGGCCGTTCATGGCCCGGCCGAGCGCCATCAGGTCCTCCGCGCCGAAGCCGTGGTCGGCGCGGACCGAGCCCAGCAGGGTGGTGGCGACGGCGTTGAACCGCACCGGGTTCAGCAGGATGCCGCCCGCCGTCGTCTGGTGGAGCACCGAGGCCAGGAAGCGCTGCTGGCGCTGGATCCGGCCGAGGTCGGAGGTGCCGTCGGTGTGGCGGGAGCGCACGTATTGGAGGGCCTGGCCGCCGTTCAGCACATGGCTGCCGGCCGGCAGGTCGAGGCCGGTGTGGTCGTCCTTGAGCCGCCTCGCCGTGCACACCTTCACCCCGCCGACCACGTCGACGGTCTTCATGAAGCTGGTGAAGTCGACCTCCAGATAGTGGTCGATGTGCACCCCGGTGGCGTGCTCGACCGTGCGCACGGTCAGGCTGGGCCCGCCCTCGGCGTAGGCCGCGTTGAGCCGCTGCGGATGGGCGCGGCGCGGCTTCCCGGTGCGGTCGGTGTACGCGGGGATCATGGCGTACGAGTCGCGCGGCAGGCTGACCACGGAGGCCCGGCGGCGGTCCGCCGACAGATGGACCAGGATGATCGTGTCGGTGCAGTGGCAGGGCGCCCCGCCGAGCCGGTACAGCGCCTTCTCCTGCGGGGTGATCCGGTCCCGGCCGTCGGTGCCGACCACCAGGAAGTTCAGGCCGCCGCCCGCGCTCTTCGGCCGGTTGTCCAGGCCGCCGAAGGCGTCCACCCGGTGGATGCCGGATTCCAGCTCCCGGACCAGCAGGTGCCCGATCGCGCTGACCGCCAGCACCAGGCACGCGACGAACAGGGCGATCCGCAACCCCCAGCGGCGGCGGCCGGGGCGGGACCGGGGGCGGGGCGGGCGCGTCGATCGGGCCGGTGCACTCACCGAAGGAGACCTCCGTGAACGGGCCCCGGCGGGGCGCTGGCGGGTCGGAACCGCTGTCACGGTAGGGCCATACGATGAGCGCCCCGGCGCCCCACGCCGCCGGTGGCGCCCGCTGCCACCCGGGCGGCGCGTTCCGGTGCCGCCATTCGCGGTACCGTGGGCCCGCTACTGAAGTCTCCCGGGGGCCCCGCCCCCGAAACCCCGAGGTGCCATGCCCCCGCATCAGCTCCCGGCCGTCTCCGTGATCATGCCGGTGCTCAATGAGGAACGCCATCTGCGCAATGCCGTGCGGCACATCCTGGAGCAGGAGTACGACGGTGAGATGGAGGTGGTGATCGCGGTCGGCCCGTCCGCGGACCGCACCGAAGAGATCGCCGCCCAGCTGGCCGCCGAGGACCCGCGGGTGAACACCGTGCCCAACCCCACGGGCCGCACCCCGGCCGCGCTGAACGCCGCGATCAAGGCGTCCCGCCACCCCGTGGTGGTGCGGGTCGACGGGCACGGCATGCTCTCGCCCGACTACATCGCGACCGCCGTGCGGCTGCTGGAGGAGACCGGCGCGCAGAACGTCGGCGGCATCATGCACGCCGAGGGCGAGAACGACTGGGAGCGGGCCGTGGCCGCCGCCATGACCTCGAAGATCGGCGTCGGCAACGCCGCCTTCCACACCGGCGGTGAGGCGGCCCCCGCCGACACCGTCTACCTGGGCGTCTTCCGCCGCGAGGCGCTGGAGCAGCAGGGCGGCTACAACGAGGAGTTCATCCGCGCCCAGGACTGGGAGCTGAACTTCCGGATCCGTGAGGCGGGCGGGCTGGTCTGGTTCTCGCCGGACCTGAAGGTCTCGTACCGGCCCCGGCCGAACGTGCGGGAGCTGGCGAAGCAGTACAAGAACTACGGGCGCTGGCGGCACGTCGTCGCCCGCTTCCACCAGGGCTCGATCAACGCGCGCTACCTCGCCCCGCCGGCCGCCGTGGTGGCCATCGCGGTGGGCACCGTGGTGGGCGCGGCCGTCAGCCCGTGGGGCTTCGTGATCCCGGGCGGCTATCTGGCGGCCATCGTCGCGGGCTCGCTCCCGGCCGGGAAGGGGCTCCCGGTGGGGGCCCGGGTGCGGATTCCGCTGGCGCTCGCGACCATGCACATGTCGTGGGGCTGGGGCTTTTTGACCAGCCCCCGGGCGCTCGCCAAGAAGGTCATCGCCAGCCGCCGTCCGGCGGTCATGGCACAGGGCTAGACACCGCATCAACGACGAAGGGGCCGGACCAGGTGGTCCGGCCCCTCTTGCCGTGCTCTCAGAACGTGTAGTCCGGGTTGACCGTCATGCACGCCTTCTTGTCCTCGCCGTTGAGGGCGTCGGCGCTCTCCGGCGTCTTGTCGCCGTCGGACGCCCCGGCCTTCGGGTAGGCCGTGCCCGCGCGCCAGTCGTTGCCGACCACCACGGTCACGTCCTGCACCGACTTCGAGGACTTCACCGCGCTCTTGGGCAGCCCCAGGGCCTTGGCCACGGCGAGCGCGTCGCCCTGCTCGGCCTCGCTCGGGTAGGAGACGGTGGTGTCGGCCTGCGAGATGAGCACCGTGTTCGCGGCGGCCTTGGTGTAGCCGAGCCGGACCAGCTCGTTGGTGATCACGCGGGCCCGGCCGGAGACGGGCCCGTACACCATGGAGGCGGTGCCGTTCTGCACGACGACCGGGACCTCGCCCTTGGGCGCGGTGGGCGCCGGGGTCCTGTCGGGCTTCTTCTTGTCCTTGCCGTCCAGCGCCGTGTCGTTGCGCAGCAGCGAGAAGGTCTGCTCGGCGTCGCCGGGCTTGGGCTCCACGAACTGCTCGTCCGCGCTGTACTGCCAGGGCATGGTGACCATGGTGGTGCGCTCGGTCGGCACCCGCTTCAGGTCGTTGCCCAGGTTGTAGAGCTTCTTGACGTCCCCGAGGCCGTGGTCGACGGTCAGCGCGTCGGTGGCCGCCTCCGCCAGGCCCATCAGCTTGCCCGGGTCGCTGAGCTTGGTGCCCTTCTTCAGCTGGCGGATCATCGAGCTCATGTACATGTGCTGGGCCTTGGCCCGGCCGATGTCGGTGTTGTCCTCGAAGCCGTAGCGGGTCCGCAGCCACTGGAGGGCCTGGACGCCCTTCACGGAGTGGGTGCCCTTGGTCAGCCGCAGCCCCGAGCCATGGCCCTTGCTGTCGTGCGAGTAGACGTTGGCCTTCACGCACACCGGAACGCCGCCGACGGCGTCCGCCATGGAGACCACCCCGCTGAAGTCGATCATCATGAAGTGGTCGATGTATATGCCGGTGAGTTCCTTCCAGGTGGCCACCGTGCAGCCCGGACCGCCGTGCTGGAGCGACTGGTTGATCGCCGCCTCGGTCTTCGGATAGACGCGCCCGTCGTCCGGGTCGGTGCACCGGGGGATGGTCACCCGGGTGTCGCGCGGAATGCTGACCACCGACATGTTGCTGCGGTCGGCCGACACGTGCACCAGCATCTGCACATCGGCCAGCGGCTTGCGGTCGGCGTCCTGCTTGGCGCCGCCGAGGTCCACGTTCTCCTTGGTGTTACGGCTGTCCGAGCCGATCAGCAGGATGTTCAGCGGCGTCTGGCCCGCCGCGTTCGGCTCGGGCTTGCCCAGCTTGCTGTCGCCCAGGTCGAGGGCTTCCTTCTTCAGGTTGCCGTTCAGGTGGTTGTAGTAGATGTAGCCACCGGCTGCCGCGCCCAGCACCAGTACGGCGAGCGCCAGCGCACTCCACCGCACCACCCGTAACCCCCGGCCGCCACGCCGGGCCGCCGTGCGTCGGCCGCCACCGCGGCGCCCCGCGTCATCCGACGCGGGGCCTTCCGCTCCGGGCGGGCCGTCATCCTCACCGGTGCTGCGGGGTTCGGGCACGGCTTGTCGCCGACCCTCCCCCCGCACACTGCTCTGCCGCATCGGGCCCCTCCCCGTACTTCCGTGCTCGTCCGGACCGATGGGCGAGGGTGCTCCGACGGCCGGGAGTGGTCACTTGGCGCAGACGTTCTTGTCGTCGGCCTCGACCTTCTGAATGTTCTTCGGTGCCTGGGCCGGAGCGGAGATGGGAGTGCCCGCGCCCTTGAAGTCCGCGCCGAGCGTCAGCGTCATCTCCGCCCTGGGGGCGGCGTCCTTCGTACCTTCCTTCATCGCGGACGCGGGCAAGCCCATGCTGTCGGCCAGCCGGCGAGCCTGGTCCGCCTGGTTGGGAGCGTACTCCAGAGTGGTCTTCTCCAGATCTGCCGGAGCGTTTCCGCCATTGCTGGTGAGCGGCATCCCCTCGGTGTTCTGCATCCAGTCGAGGGTCTCCTGGGCGGCCCCCGTCTGCCCGCTGCCGTTCAGCACCGTGGCCCGGACCTCCGCGGCATCGGCCTTCGGCCCCTTGAGCCGGGCCGCCTGCTTGTCCTTGGCCGCCTTCTCCTTCTTCTTCACCTCGGTCAGCGACACATCCTGCTGGACCATCTCGAACAGCGGCTCGGCCTTGGTCTGGTCGAGCAGCACCGTCGCGCCGTCGGTGTTGTCGACGACCGGAACCGTCGTGAAGGTCATGTTCTTCAGGTCGACCTTGCCGAGTGCCTTTCCCAGCTCGACCAGCTTGTCGACGGTGCCGATGCCGGTGTCCACGGTGAGCGCCTTGGTGGCGGTGTTGGCCAGGCCCCACATCTTGCTCGGGCTGCTGAGCGTCCCGTTCCCCTTCATCTTGCGCATCATGGAGCTGAGGAACTGCTGCTGGAGTTTGATCCGGTCCAGGTCGCCGCCGAAGCCCACGGAGTGCCGGGTCCGGACGAACGCCAGCGCCTGCTCGCCCTTGATGTTGTGCTTGCCCGCCTTCAGGTTCAGATGGGACTTGGGGTCGTTGATGTCCTTGGCGAGACAGACGTCGACCCCGCCGACCGCCGTGGACATCGACTTGACGGCGTTGAAGTCCGCCATCATGAAGTGGGTGATGTCCAGCCCGGTGATCTTCTCGGCCGTCTTCATGGTGCAGCCGGGGTCGCGCCCCTCCTGCCCGAGGCTGGTGTTGAAGCGCGCTTCCCGCTGGCCCCGGATGAACTTCTTCTTCCCGTCCTCCTGCTTGCTCTCGCAGTCCGGGATGTCGGTGATCATGTCGCGCGGAATGGACAGGACCGTCGCGTTGGTCCGGTCCCCGGATACATGCATGACAAGCGTGGTGTCGGCGTGGCCGACGCTCCCCGCGTCACCGTAGCCCTCGTTCCCCTTGCCATCGCGCCGGTCGGTGCCGATCAGCAGGATGTTCATGGGGCCGTCGCTGACCGCGGGGTTGTTCTCGCCGATGTCGACCTTGCTGATGTTCCCGTTGAGGTGCTGGTAGACGAAGTACGCCGCGGCGGAGCCGCCCACCAGCACGAAGGCCAGGGTGCCACTGCCCCAGAACAGCGCCTTCTTCGTCTTCGACTTCTTCGGCTTCGGCTTGCGCCTGCTCGCGGGAGTCGCCGCCTTCTCCGGCTCCCGCTTGCCCGCCGCCCGCCTGCGCCCTCGCGCCTCGGGTTCGGGGGCGCGGCGACGGCCCGTGGTTCTGGGGGCCGCGTGGGGCTCGGCGGCCGCGGCCGTCTCCCCCGCAGGGTTCAGCCGAAGCTCGTAGTTGCCGGTGTTCGGGTCGAACACCCACTGATCGGCGGGGTCGATGTCACCGTCCCGCCCATGGCCTTGCGCGTCCACGGTCGCCTGTGTCCTCCGTCGGTGCCACGCGGGCGCCTCCCCCTCAAGGCGCTCGGTCCGTCTTCATATACAGTGCGCGGTCACATCTCGGAGCGCAC
This sequence comes from Streptomyces sp. BRA346, assembly GCF_052851135.1. Lineage (NCBI taxonomy): Bacteria > Bacillati > Actinomycetota > Actinomycetes > Kitasatosporales > Streptomycetaceae > Streptomyces > Streptomyces sp. BRA346. The sequence continues at coordinate 104,279 of NZ_JAIWIH010000011.1, forward strand.
CGGATCGCTCACACTATCCGCCCGGATCCGCGTCAAGCGACGCCGGTGACAAATTCCACTTCCCTACAACTGGGCAATCTGCCCAATCCTTTCGAGATTCTTCACGAGTCCTGGCCCCGCCTTTACCGGCTTTTAGCCGCAGACGTCGCGAGCCGCCGTGGTCCCTTGGTACGGAGCGCGGTTCACGCCCTTGGGATCCTCGCCGTCGGTGGCCGTGACGGCGTGAGTCCGCACCGACACCGGCCGGTCCAGGCGGAGTTGCCGGAACAGCCGGTCGGCATCGGGCTGGACGAGTTCATCACGGTTCTTGTTGTACGTATACGGCTGTCGCGGAATCGTAAGGAAACGGATCTTTTCCCGTGGGATGTCCCGCACGCCGCGCACCAGGGCGTACAGGTCCTTGAGGGTGTCCAGACCCGGATCCGTGGTCAGCGCGGAGGTCGCCGCGCTGAGCACCGGATACAGCTTCGCCGGATTGAGCAGCACACCATTGCTCTGCACTTTCTTCACAAGGGAGCTGAGGAACTCCTGCTGCCGGGCGATGCGCTCGGTGTCGCTGCCGTTACCGATGGAGTAGCGGGCGCGGACATAGCCGAGCGCCTTCTCCCCGTGCAGGGTCTGATGCCCCGAGGGCAGTTGCAGATGCGCGTCGTCGTCGTCGACCGGCTCGGTCAGGCACACCTCCACGCCGCCGACCGCGTTCACCAGTTTCTTGAAGCCGCTGAAGTCCACGATGACGTGGTGGTCCACTCGGATCCCGGTGAGCTTTTCGACGGTGCGGATCGTGCAGGCCGCGCCGCCGAACTCGAAAGCCCAGTTGAACTGGGCGAACCGGGCCGCCAGCCGGCCGCCGTCCTTCGGCCGGTCGCAACCCGGGACGTCCACCATCAGGTCGCGCGGGATGGAGACGGCGGTGGCGCTCTTCCCCCCGGCCTGGAGGTGCAGCAGGATCGTGGTGTCCGAGCGCTGGGTGCCGGTGTCCCGGCCGTATTTGCCGTTCTCCTTGCCGCCCCGGTTGTCGGAGCCGATCACCAGGATGTTCTGCGCGTCGCGCACCACCGGCACCGGCCGCTCGGCCTCGTACTTCCGCAGCTCGTCCGCGGTCCGGGTGTCGGTGCGGATGTTGCGGTCGAGGCGCTCGTAGAACCACCACCCCGTCGCGGCGACCGACAGCACCAGCAGGGTCGCGCCCAGCGCGACCACGCGCAGCCAGCGGCGCCCTGGTCTCGGCGCCGGCTCTTGGCCGTCAGTCGTCACGTCCGCGTCCTCCCACCCCGCCTCTCGCCCGGCTGCGGACGGGAGCGGTCTCGCGTGCTGGGCCGATCATTGGGACAGACATACGAACCCCGCACATGGTTGTACGTATCCGTCGATCATCGCGCGGGGTGCACGCCGGGGCGCGCGGGCTCGGCCCGGCAGTCCGCCGGACGGGGGTCGGGCGGACTGCCGGGCCGTGGGCTTCCTCGGGGGCGTCCTGGGCGAAGGGCCCCTACACCGTGACGCGCTCGCTCTCCCGGCGCTCCGCGAGCCCCTTCTCGTCCAACTGGTCCAGATGGCGGCACAGCACCACCGAGCCGCCCGCAGCCAGCGGCGCGTACAGCCCGTACGACAGCCCCTCCCAGCCGTCGTACGGCAGCCCCGACAGCACCCGGGAGCCCGCGGCCAGCCCGTGCGCGGCCGCGTCCGCGCGCGCCCGCTCCACCAGCTCCGCGCCGGTCAGCTCGAGCCCGCCGACGGCCAGCGCGGGCGCGTCCGGGTCCACCGGGGCGTACGGCGCGAAGCGGTCGCCCTGGCTGGGCACCTCCACCGCGTAGTCGGCGAACCCCTGCGGCGGCTGCGGGAACCGGCCGCCCAGGGGGCGCAGGGCGAGCGCCACCCGCTCCCCGGAGCACGCGCGCGCCTCCTCCAGGGTGTCCGGCCCGCTCACCACCACATCCGCCGCGGCCGGATCGCCGCCGACGTCCGCGACGACCCCGACCGACGAGCAGGCCAGCAGCCACACCGCGGTCTGCCAGTGGGCGGGCAGCAGCAGCGCGACCCGGTCGCCGGGGGCCGCGGCCAGGTCGTCCTGGAGCAGGTTGGCGGTCTTCGCCACCCAATTGGCGAACGTGGCCACGGAGAGTTCGACGCGCTCGCCCGTCGCGTCGTCGTAGAAGGTCACGAGGGGGCGCGCGGGATCCGCGGCGAGCGCGGATCGCAGCAGGTCGGCGGGGGTGCGATCGGTGGCGTTCATCCGCGCAAGGGTACGCGCCCGACACGCCCCGCCGAGGGGTCGGCCGACTGTTCCGGTCGGCCGCTCACCGCGCGTCCGAATAGACACTTGTGTCACGATATGCACAGGATTTTCATCATGCGTGGATTCCTTGCGTCCTCGGTCGGCGTCGTATGCACCGCCGCCCTCACCCTCCCGTCCGCCCTGGGTACCGCACATGCCCGGGCCGACCGCGCCAACCTCATGGGCGGCACCCAGTCGCTGCCCCTGCTCCCGCTCGGCCTCCCGCTCGACCGGGGCATGGCCGCGCCCGGCGGCGACCGGGCGCCCGCCGCCCGCGACCGGGGGCTCCCTGCCCGCGACGTGCCCCCCTTCTCCCTCGTCGGCGTCGTCTGGAACGACGCCTCCGACGACCTCCCCGGCCGCGTCCAGGTGCGCACCCGCGCCGCCCGCACCGGGGTGTGGTCCGCCTGGCGCGACCTCCGGGCGTACCACGACGACGCCCCCGACCCCGCCCTCAGCGCCTCCGACGGCGGCGCGGGCCATCCGCGCGGCGGGACCGCCCCGCTGTGGGTCGGTGACTCCGACGGCGTCCAGGCCCGCGTCCGCGCCGCCCGGCCCGCCGGCGCCGCACCGGCCGCCCTCCCCGCCGGGCTGCGCCTCGAACTCGTCAACCCCGGAGCCGCCCCCGCGCCGCCCCCGGCCCACCCCGACCCCCCTCACCCGGACCCGCACTCCGTTCACCCGGGCCCGCACCCCGCTCACGCGGACCCGCACTTCACTCATCCCGGCCCGCAGCGCACTCACCCGGGCCCGCGCCCCACGCACCCGGGATCGCGCCCCGGCGCGATCCCGCACCCCACCGCCATCCCGCATGCCACCGGCGGTCCGCGCCCCACCGGCGGTGTCACCACCCCCACCGCGCGGCCCGCCACCCCGACCCCGCGCCCGCGTCCGTCCACGACCGCCCAACTCCCCACCGGCCAGGCCGGAACGAGCGCCGCCCGCCACACCGCGCCCCGGCCGCGCATCATCACCCGCGCCGGATGGGGCGCCAACGAGAAGATCCGCGAGAGTGGTTACGCCTACAGCAAGTCCGTCAAAGTCGCCTTCGTCCACCACACCGTGACGGGCAACAGCTACACCTGCGCCCAAGTTCCCTCCGTTTTGCGCAGTATCTACCGCTACCACGTCCAGAGCATGGGCTGGCGCGACTACGGCTACAACTTCACCATCGACAAGTGCGGAAACATCTACGAAGGCCGCGCAGGGGGCGTGGCCAAAGCCGTACTCGGGGCGCACACCCTCGGCTTCAACCAGAACAGCATGGGCGTCGCTGTTCTCGGTACGTACACCGCCAAGAAGCCCTCCGCCAAGGCCGTCAGAGCCCTCGCCAAGCTCACCGCGTGGAAACTCGGCCTCTTCGACCGGAATCCACGCGGCACCACCCATCTGGTGTCCGGCGGCGGCAACAACTACAAAAAGGGCGTCAGGGTGAAGCTGCGCGTCATCTCCGGACACCGTGACGGTTTCGCCACCGAGTGCCCCGGACAGCGCCTGTACCGCAAGCTCAGCTCCGTACGCAGCACAGCCGCCCGGCTCCAGGGGCGCTGACGAGGCGCGGTCCGGGCTTCTGCATACACTGGCCGCCGACCACGGGGAGCCAGAGCAGGAAGCAGAGACTACGTGACCAACGCGCCAGCAACGCCAGAAGCGATCCTCCTGGTCGGCGGCAAGGGAACGCGGCTGCGCCCGATGACGGTGCACACTCCCAAGCCGATGGTCCCGGCGGCCGGCGTTCCCTTCCTGACCCACCAACTCGCCCGCGCCCGCGCCGCCGGGGTCGAGCACATCGTGCTCGCCACCTCCTACCTGGCCGAGGTCTTCGAACCGTACTTCGGCGACGGCTCCTCCCTCGGACTGCACCTGGAGTACGTGACGGAGGAGGAGCCGCTCGGCACCGGCGGCGCCATCCGCAACGTCGCCTCCCGGCTGCGCTCGGGCCCCGACGAGCCGGTGCTCATCTTCAACGGCGACATCCTCACCGGCCTCGACATCCGCGCCCTCGTCGACACCCACTGCCGGTCCGGCGCCGACGTCTCCCTCCACCTCACCCGGGTCACCGACCCCCGCGCGTACGGGCTCGTGCCCACCGACGAGCAGGGCCGGGTCACCGCCTTCCTGGAGAAGCCGCAGACCCCCGAGGAGATCGTCACCGACCAGATCAACGCGGGCGCGTACGTCTTCAACCGCTCCGTGATCGACGCCATACCGGCCGACCGGCCCGTCTCCGTCGAACGCGAGACCTTCCCCGGGCTCCTCGCCGCGGGCGCCCACCTCCAGGGCATGGTCGACTCCACGTACTGGCTCGACCTCGGCACCCCGCAGGCCTTCGTCCGCGGCTCCGCCGACCTCGTCCTCGGCCGCGCCCCCTCCCCGGCCGTCCCGGGCCGCTGCGGCGACCGCCTCGTCCTGGACACCGCCACCGTCGCGGGCGACGCCAAGCTCACCGGCGGCACGGTCATCGGGCCGCAGGCCCGGGTGGGCGCGGGCGCGCGCATCGACGGCAGCACGGTGCTGGAGGGCGCCGTCGTCGAGGAGGGCGCCGAGGTCCGCGACTCACTGATCGGCGCGGGCGCCCGGGTCGGCGCCCGTACGGTGCTGCACGGGGCCGTGGTCGGCGACGGCGCGCTGGTGGGCCCGGACAACGAACTGCGCGACGGGGTGCGGGTGTGGTGCGGGGTGGACATCCCGCCGGGCGCGGTGCGGTTCTCCTCCGACCAGTAGCGGGTTCCGGCTACATCGCCCTGAAGTCCCGTACCGCGAAGCGCGGTGCGCGGCGGGGCATCGCCGCCCGGCCCGACAGCAGGATCAGCCGGGCCGCCCGGTGCCGCTGCCCGGCGTAGGGCGCGAGGAGTTCCAGCATCGCCGCGTCGTCCGTGCCGCGTTCACCGGTGAGCGCGTAGCCGACCATGCGCGGCAGATGCAGATCCCCGACCGTGATCGCGTCCGGGGTGCCGTTGCTGCGCTGGAGGGTCTCCGCCGCCGTCCAGGGGCCGATGCCCGGGACGAGCTGGAGACGCTGTGACGCGGCGTCGAGATCCATGGCAGCGGCCTCCTCCAGCCGCCGGGCGACCCGCACGGCTCGCAGGATCGTCGCCGACCGCTTGCCGTCCACGCCCGCCCGGTGCCACTCCCACGACGGAATCAGCGCCCAGGTCCGCGGATCGGGCATGACCCGCAGGCGCTCCATCGGCCCCGGCGCGGGCTCTCCGTGCCGCTGGAGCAGCAACCGCCAGGCCCGGTAGGCCTCGTCGCTGGTGACCTTCTGCTCCAGGATCGAGGGGATCAGCGACTCCAGCACCAGCCCGGTCCGGATCAGCCGCAGCCCGGGGTTCCGGCGGTGCGCCTCGTGGACGAGCCGGTGGCGCGGGGTGAACGCGGACGGATCGTCCTCGTCGCCGAGGAGCGCGGGCAGATGGTCCAGCAGCCACTCGGCCCCCGGCCCCCAGGCCTGGGCCTCGACCCCCTTGCCGTCCCGCGCGATCCGAACGGTCCCGGGCCCGGCCGGGGTCCGGCTGGCCCGCCAGAACGCCCCCTCCGCGTCGACGCGAAACGCCGGATCCCCCGGCCCCCGCTGGAGCACACCGAGGTTCCGCGCGAGGTCGTACGCGCAGGAAGGCACCCACACACGACGTCCCACCACGCCGCCACCCTACGCCGCGTGCCCGGTCGGGTTTCGCTGCCGGGCGCGGCCCGGTGGCGGGTTGTGCCCACCCGTCCCTCCCCGCGGAACGATTGCCCACAACCGGGTGGGTCGGGCGGAGGTCGCTGGTCACCGGCGGGAGGGGGCGGGGTCGTTCCCACCCCCGCCCGGCGCCCGCCCCGCTGGGCGAGCCGGGACGGGGCCGGACCCCGGGGCCACCGGCTGGTGGCTGCCTACGCTGCGGGAGGGGCGGGGTCGGAGGGGTGGGGTCCTGGACGCCACGTGTATGTGTGGCGCCGATTGGTCGACGTTCACGACACGTTCTACGGCGGCGGCGCCGTAAATAGACGGTCCAGGGCCCTGCCCCGGAGGCCCCGCACCACCCACCGAACCCCGGCACACCACCCACACACCCCGCACTCCGAAAACGCACCCGCACAACCCCCACACCGGCGCGCACCCCCACCCCGCGCACCCCAAGCTGTCTACCGCACCACCACGAACCCCTCCACGTCCCGCTCCGGCCGCGCCGGTGGCGCGGCGGCGGGGTGGCCCACGGCGACCGCGCCCATCGGGTCCCACTCCTCCGGCAGGCCCAGCACCTCGCGCACCACCGGACGGCAGAACATCGTCGACGACACCCAGGCCGACCCCAGCCGCTCGCCCGCCAGCGCGACCAGCAGGTTCTGCACCCCGGCTCCGGCCGCCACCACGAACATCTCCCGCTCCGCCGCGTTCCGCCGCGGGTCCGGATACGTGTGGGCGCCGTCCGCGACCAGGCACGGCACCACCAGATACGGCGCCTTGCGCAGCACGTCACCGCGCCGCACCCGCTTGGCGATGGACTCCTCCGAGAAGCCGTCACCCCGCAGGTCCGCGATCCACGCGTCCCGCATCGCGTCGAGCAGCCGCACCCGCGACTCCTCCGACTCCAGCAGCACGAACCGCCACGGCGTCGTGTGGTGCGGCGCGGGCGCGGTGACGGCGGCGGCCACGGCGCGCCGCACCGCCGCGCCGTCCACCGGCTCGTCGGTGAACTCGCGGACCGTACGGCGCAGCGTCACCGCTTCCCGTACGGCCTCCGAGGTGCCCAGCCGGAACATGTCGTCGGCGGCGCCGCGCACCAGCGGCCGCGCCCCCGCGTCGGGCCCGTGCGCGCCGGGCCCATCGGCGGCGGGCCCATCGGCGGCGGGCCCATCGGCGTCGGCGTCCGTATCCATGGCCACCACATGCGGCAGCCCCCGCAGCACCGCCACCGGCAGGCCGTCCGCCTTGCCCTTGACCAGCTCCCCGGCGGCGGCCAGCTCGTCGGCGGTGGCGACGACGGTGACGCTCAGCGCGTTCCCGTGCGTATCGGTGCCGCCCCGCAGGTCGTCCAGGACGTGCACCCCGGCCGCGCCGATGGCGACGTCGGTGACCCCGGTGCGCCAGGGCCGCCCGAAGGTGTCGGTGACGATGACGCCGACGTCCACGCCGAGCGCGTCCCGCAGTCCGGCCCGGATGGCGCGGGCGGAGGCGTCCGGGTCCTCGGGGAGCAACAGGATGGTGCCGGCCGGGGTGTTGGAGGCGTCGACCCCGGCGGCGGCCATGACCAGGCCGTGCCGGGTTTCGACGATGCGGGTGCGCCCGCGCCGGGCGACGACCCGTACGGTCTCGGCGTCTATGGCGGCCTCGCGGTCGTCGCCCGCGACGACGCGCCCCTCGGCCTTGCTGACGATCTTCGAGGTGACGAGCAGGACGTCGCCGTGGGCGAGCCCCGGCAGGCCCTCGGCGGTCGCGGCGTCGGCGATGAGCTTGGCGAGGTCGTCGCCGGACCGCACCTCGGGCAGGCCGGGGAGGGCCCAGACCTGGTACGAGGGCGTCTCCCGGGAGGGCGATCCGCTCATGCCCGGACCTCCTCGGCCAGCGCCAGCGCCGCGGTGGCCATGCGCGCGGTGGCCTCGGTGTCGGTCATCATGAGCGGAAGGGCCCGGCAGCGGATCCCGGCGGCCTCGACCTCGTCGACCGCCCCGGCGTCGACCTCGTCGACGAGCCAGCCGTCGAGCAGCCCGGAGCCGTAGTGCTTGGCGACCGCGGCGGCCGTGGACTCGACGCCGACGGCGGCGAGCACCTTGTCGGCCATGCCGCGCACGGGCGCGTCCCCGACGATGGGGGAGAGGCCCACGACGGGCACCCCGGCCTCGGCGATGGCCTCGCGCACCCCGGGCACGGCCAGGATGGTGCCGACGCTGACGACGGGGTTGGACGGCGGGAAGAGGACGACGTCGGCGTCGGCGATGGCCTCCAGGACGCCGGGCGCGGGCTTGGCCTGGTCGGCGCCGACGGGGACCACGGCGTGGGCGGGCACCGAGGCGCGCAGCCGCACCCAGTACTCCTGGAAGTGCACGGCCTTGCGGCCCTCACCATCCGGGTCGTCGATGAGGACGTGCGTCTCGACGCGGTCGTCCGTCATCGGCAGCAGCCGCACCCCCGGCTGCCACCGCGCGCACAGCGCCTCGGTGACGGCGCTGAGCGGGTAACCGGCGCCCATCATCTGCGTACGGACGATGTGCGTGGCGAAGTCCCGGTCGCCGAGGCCGAACCACTCGGGCCCCACGCCGTACGCCGCCAGCTCCTCCTTGACGGCGAAGGTCTCCTCGGCCCGGCCCCAGCCCTGCTCCTCGTGGATGCCACCGCCGAGCGTGTACATCACGGTGTCGAGGTCGGGGCAGACCTTGAGGCCGAAGAGGTGGATGTCGTCACCGGTGTTGCCGATGACGGTGATGTCGGCGTCGGGAACCGCCGACATCAGACCGCGGAGGAAACGGGCGCCGCCGATGCCGCCTGCCAGAACCACAATGCGCATGGAGGACAGTTTGGCAGTCGCCCCGGACAACGGAACCGTGCGGGGCGGGCTCAGCGCAGGACGTCGAGGGGGCCGGGGGCGGCGGTCTCCGCGGCCGTACCGGCGGTCTGGGTGGGGTGCAGCGGCATCTCGGTCAGGCCGGGGAAGTAGATGTGCAGGCTGACGGCGGGTTCGAGCGCGTCGTTGACGACGTCGTGCACGTATCCGGGCGCGAAGACGCGCTGCGCGCCGGCGCGCAGCGTATGGCGTGCGCCGCCGTTCGTCCCCACACGCTCGGTCAACTCGCCCTGGAGCACGGTCAGTACGCCCGAGGAGCGCCCGTGGTCATGGGCTCCGCTGCCCTGCCCGGGCACCCAGCTGAGCAGCCAGACCTCATAGCCGGGGCCGGTGCGCAGCCGGTGGTACCAGCGGGTGGTGGCGTCGTACCGGACGAGCGGCGCCCAGTGGTCGCGGTCGGCGGCGATGTCGCGGGCGAGTCCGGCGAAGCCGGAGACGGTGGTGGGGTGCGCGGGTGCGGGCGGCAGCAGATGCGGGATGGCGAGCGGGTCACCGGCGATCTGGACGTCGCTGTTCATGTGGGGGTTCCTCGGCGGAGAAGCGCGGCGGTGCGCGAAGCGGAGCTGTGCGGGGTGACGCAGGGAGACGCGAAGGAGACGCGAGAGGAGAAAGCTGGAGCTCAGAGGGGCATCAACAGCTGGAACAGCGACAGCGAGCCTGCACGGCGCAGCGGAACCCGTGGGCACGGGTCGACTGGGGCGCGTGGGTCACTGACATGAGGACAAGGACAGCGGGTCCCCGCCCTCCTGTCAACTTGATCTCCCGTTCGGCGGTCCTCGTTCACCTCATCCGGTCGTTGTGGAGGCAGAAAGGTTTGTCCCCGCGTTAGCCGGAGAAGTGGCGCAGCACCCGTCCCCGATGCCACGGGAACCTGTGTGCAACGGGAGCGGCGTTCACGGCGTCCTTCACGGGTGAGTGCGATGAGGAACCGGGGACGCCGGGGACAGCTGAGGGAAACGTGTCGCGTTTAGGCCGATTTGAACACTTTCCGCGCAGCCTTGGTTCCGCAGAGTGAATAAGAGGCCCAATAGCAGATCTCGGCTTGACTGGCCCGGATCGGCGCACTTGTAATTTCACACGTGTCGTTCTGCCGGTTTGACCCACGGCACCAGGGCACGGGGACGGCACCGGGGACGCAAAAACAGACGAGGGGCGCACATGACCGAGTTGTTCCAGCAACTGCTGGTCGAAGAGGCGGACGAGGAGCTCGGTTGGCAGGAGCGCGCACTGTGCGCCCAGACCGATCCCGAATCGTTCTTCCCGGAAAAGGGCGGGTCCACGCGCGAAGCGAAGAAGGTCTGCCTGGCCTGCGAGGTCCGTTCCGAATGCCTCGAATACGCCCTGGCCAACGATGAGCGCTTCGGCATCTGGGGCGGCCTCTCCGAGCGGGAGCGCCGCCGCCTGAAGAAGGCCGCGGTCTGACGAAGAAGGCCGCGGCCCGGCCACATCGGCACAGCTCACGGCGGAGCACGCGGTCCGTCCCCGGTCGGTAGACGACGGGAGGCGGACCGCCTGCGTACGCAGCCGTTAGTGTGGGGGCCCGTCCGAGGCGCGCCAACGTCCCCCTGGGGCGGGCTCGTCCACCGCAGTCCAGCGAACCGGGGCCCGTACCTCGATGTCCGTGCACAGCCACTCGGCGGCCCCACACCCGGCCGCCTCCGCCGGATTTGCCGCCGCGCAACCGGCACCTGAGTTCCCGCGCCATGTCGTCACCGCCGTGCTCGTCTCCCACGACGGTGCCCGCTGGCTGCCCGACGCGCTGTCCGGCCTGCTCGGCCAGGAGCGGCCCGTGCAGAGCGTCGTCGCCGCCGACACCGGCAGCGCCGACGAGTCGGCCCGGCTGCTGACCGAAGCCCTCGGCGAGGACCGGGTCCTGCACCTGGCGCGCCGCAGCGGTTTCGGCACGGCCGTCGCCGAGGCCGTCCGCGGCGCCCCGGTGCTGGGGCCCGAGGAGCTGCCGTACCTCAAGCGCCCCAGCGGCTGGGATCCCGTCAACCGCGTCTGGCGCGACGACGCGTACGACATGCCGGAGCTGCCGCACGGCGAGCCCATCCAGTGGCTGTGGCTGCTGCACGACGACTGCGCGCCCGCCCCGGACGCCCTCCACGAGCTGCTGCGGGTCGCCGACGCCGAGCTGCTGGCCCACCGCGAGGCCGCGATCATCGGCCCCAAGCTGCGCGGCTGGTACGACCGCAAGCAGCTGCTCGAAGTGGGCGTCAGCATCGCCCGCAGCGGCCGCCGCTGGACCGGTCTGGAGCGGCGCGAACAGGACCAGGGCCAGCACGACCAGGTGCGGCCGGTGCTGTCCGTCTCCAGCGCGGGCATGCTGGTGCGCCGCGACGTATGGGAGCAGCTGGGCGGCTTCGACGCCCGGCTGCCGCTGATGCGGGACGACGTCGACCTGTGCTGGCGCGCCCACGCCGCCGGGCACAGCGTGCTGATCGCGCCGGACGCCTCCCTGCGGCACGCCGAGGCGTCCGCGCGCGAGCGGCGCCCCATCGACTGCGTGGGCCGCTCTGCCCGCCCGTCACCCGACCACCACCCCTCACGGAGACGCTTCGCGTCGCGCAGTTCGTCGCCGCACCGCGTCGACAAGGCCGGTGCCGTCTACACCCTGCTGGTCAACACCCGGGGCGCGCTGCTGCCCTATGTGATGCTGCGGGTCGTTCTCGGCACCCTGCTGCGCACCCTCGCCTACCTGGTGGGCAAGGTGCCCGGCCAGGCGCTGGACGAGGTCACGGGCCTGTCCGCCGTACTGCTGCGGCCCGGGAGAATCAGCGCCGCGCGCAAACGGCGCGGCCGACCGGCGACCGAGGCGAGCGAGCTGCGGCCGCTCTTCCCGCCCTCCGGGGCGACCGTGCGGGCGACGGTCGAGCAGGTGGCCAGCAACATCGGCGGACGGTCGGAGCCCGAGCTGTCCTCGGGCGGACGGCACGGGGCCGTGGAGTCCGGGCCGGGCGACGACGACGCGGACTTCCTGGAGATCGAGCAGTTCGCGCGGCTCAAGCGAATCGCGCGCAAACCGGGCCCGATGCTGTTCGTCGTCCTGCTGCTGGTCTCGCTGGTCGCCTGCCGGGAGCTGCTGGGCACCGGCGCGCTCGCGGGCGGCGATCTGCTGCCCGCCCCCGGGCACGTCACCGACCTCTGGGCGAGCTACGTCGACGGCTGGCATCCGGTCGGCACCGGCGGCACCCAGAGCGCACCGCCGTATCTCGCCGCCCTCGCGGCCCTCGCCACGGTCTTCCTGGGCAGCACCGGGTTCACCCTGACGCTGCTGATGGTCTGCTCGGTGCCGCTGGCCGGGTTCATCGCGTACTTCGCCTCCCGGCCGCTCGTCGAGTCCCGGCTGCTGCGGGCGTGGGGGAGCGTCGCGTACGCCTTCCTCCCGGCCGCCACCGGGGCGCTCGCGGGCGGGCGGCTGGGCACCGCGGTGCTGGCCGTCCTGCTGCCGCTGATGGCACGCGCGGCGGCGGCCGCCGGCGGCTTCCGGGCGGGCGGTACGAAGGGCAGGCTGCCGAGCTGGCGGGCGGCATGGGCGTACGCGCTGCTGCTGACGTTCACCATGGCGTTCACGCCGGTCGTCTGGCCGATCGCGCTGCTGCTGTCCGCCGGTGTGCTCGTCCTGCGGCAGCGCCAGGGCGAGCCGCTCGTGGCGTACGGGCTGCGGTTCCTGGCCGTCGTCCTCACCCCGCTGCTGGTGCTCGCCCCCTGGTCGGTCGATCTGCTCACCGATCCGGTCCGCTTCCTGAAGGAGGCCGGGCTCGACAGCGGCAGCGGTGCCGCGTCCGCCCTGGACCTGCTCGCGCTCAGCCCCGGCGGCCCCAAGGGCGGCGGCACGCTGCTGCTGCTCGGCTTCGTGCTGGCCGCGCTCGCCGCCCTGATGCGCGGCGAACGGCAGTTGACGGTCCGTACGGCCTGGGTCGTGGCCCTCACCGGGTTCCTCTTCGCGGCGTTCAGCAACGGCTCCGCCTGGGCCGGGCCCGCGACCCTCGTCTACGGCCTGGCGCTGCTGACCGCCGCCGTGGTCGGCGCCGAGGGCGCCAAGGAGCGCGTGGCGGCGCAGAGCTTCGGCTGGCGCCAGCCGGTCGCGCTGATCATCGCCGTCGCCTCGGCCGCCGCCCCGCTGTACGCCGCCGTCAGCTGGATGGTCAGCGGCGCGGACGGGCCGGTGTCACGGCGCGAACCCTCCCAGGTCCCCGCGTTCGTGGCGGCCGAGAGCGCCACCCGGGACCAGGCCCGCACCCTGGTGCTCACCGGCAGCGACGCCCGCACCGACTACGCCCTGGTGCGCGGCTCCGGCGCCCGGCTCGGCGACGGCGAACTCGCCGCCGCGGGCGGCGCCGACACCCGCCTCGACGACGTCGTGGCCCATCTGGTCGCGGGCTCCGGCGCCGACCAGACCACCCGGCTGGGCGCCTACGCGGTGCGCTACGTATACGCACAGCAGGGCGCCCCGCACGACATGACGCGCGTACTGAACGCGACGCCCGGCCTCACCCAGCTCAGCAGGGACGACCACGGCACCCTGTGGCGGCTCGACCAGCGCGTCGCGCGGGTCTCCATCGTCCCGCCCGGCTCCGGCGGAGGGACGGGCACGTCGGCCGCGCCGGTGCCGGTGGCGGCCGGTCCCGTCGAGGCGCACACCACCATCCCGGACGGCGCGGACGGGCGCGTGCTGCGGCTCGCCGACCGGGCCACCGCCGACTGGAAGGCCACGCTCGACGGCAAGCCCCTGACGGCGAAGACCCTCGACGGCTGGGCGCAGGGCTTCGAACTCCCGGCCAACGGCGGGCGCCTCGACCTGACGTACGACACCCCGATCACCCACACCGCGTGGGTCTGGGCGCAGGGGCTGCTCGCGGTCGTCCTGGTGGTGCTCGCGCTGCCGGGCCGCCGCCGTCACGTGGACGACGACCTGCCCGAGGCGGAGGCCGCCGCTGCCGCCATCACCGCCGAGGACCTGGCGGGCGACGGTCGCCGGGCGCGGCGGCTGCGGGCCGCCGCGGAGGCGGCGCAGGCCGCGGAGGCGCCGCGGGACGTTCCGGCGGACGGCGGGACCGGCGGCGCGGAAGCCGACGTGCCCCCGCCGCCCGCACCGCCCGCCGAGCCGCCGGTGTTCATCCCGGAGCCGTTCGTACCGCCGCAGCCGGACCAGCAGCCGCCGCAGCCGCAAGCGCAGCCGTACGGGCAGTGGGACCAGCAGCCGTACGCCGACGCCGGATACGGGCAGTACCCGGCCGACCCGTACCCGGGCGGCTCTCCGTACCCGCAGGGGCAGTACCAGGACGCCGCGTACCCGGCGGACCCGTACGCGGGCGGCCCGTACCCCGAGGCGTACGCCCCCGATCCGTACGCCGCCGGTCAGTACGCCGATCCGTACGCCTACGACCAGCAGCAGCCCTACCCCGACGGCACGTACCCCGCCCAGGGCGACACGACGTACGGCGGCGCCGACCCCGAGGGCCGCCGCGACGGGAGCGATCAGCAGCGATGAACCGCACCACCCTGTCCCTGATCGGCACGGCCGCGGCGCTGGCCGCCGTCACCGGCGTGGCCACCCTGACCGGCGGCCCGCCGGACGACGCGGGCACGGCGGCCAAGGCCGCCAGCCGCCTGCCCGTCCAGCGCTCCACGCTGCTGTGCCCGGCGCCCAGCTCCTCCGACGTGAGCCGTACGACGTACACCGCGTACACCCCGAAGCGGAGCGGCGGCGGCGCGGGCGGCGGGAGCGCGAAGGCCGAACTGGTGCCCGCGGAAAGCAGCCCTGACGGGGTGCCGGAAGAGGGCGACTCCCGGGGCGGGAAGGGCAAGAACGAACCCGTCCTGCCGCTGAAGCGCCCCGGCGCGCCGGTCACCACCGACACCGACAGCTCGGGCGCCCCCGCTCTCATCGGCACCGCCGACGGCCCGCTCGCGCCCGGCTGGACCGTGCAGCAGACCACCGCGATCGACGCGGGCAGCGGACGCGGCCTCATGGGCACCGCGTGCACCGCCCCGGACACCGACTTCTGGTTCGCGGGCGCGTCCACCGGCAAGGACCGGCAGGACTTCGTCCATCTGACCAACCCGGACGACCGGGCGGCCGAGGTGGACCTCACGATGTACGGCCCGGACGGCAAGCTCAAGCCCACCAGCGACGAGTCGATCACGGTCCCGGGCCGGTCCACCGTGCCCGTCCTGCTCTCCACCCTCACCGATCAGCGGTCCACCGATGTCTCCCTCCACGTGACGGCCCGCAGCGGACGGATCGGCGCCGCCGTGCAGGCCGTCGACGAGAAGCGCGGCGGCGACTGGATCCCGGCCTCCGCGGTGCCCGCCACGCGCGTCGCGATCCCCGGCATACCGTCCGACGCCACCTCGGCGCGGCTGGTGGTCTTCGCGCCCGGCGCGAACGACGCGGACATCAAGGTGCGGCTCGCCGGGCCCACCAGCTCGATCACCCCGGCCGGACATGAGTCCCTGCACGTCAAGAGCGGCATGAGCGCGGCCATCGACCTCGGCGACGTCACCAAGGGCGAACCGGGCTCGCTGCTGCTCGCCCCCGAGGACAGCGAGGGCCCGGCCACCCCGGTGGTCGCCGGGCTCCAGGTCACCCGCGGCAAGGGGAGCGACCAGGAGACGGCGTTCATCCCCGCGACCGGCGCCATCGAACGCTCCGCCACCGCCGCCGACAACCGCGCCAAGGGCTCCGTCCTCTCCCTGGTCGCCCCGGGCGGCACCGCGAAGGTCCGCGTCACCGCCTCGGCGGGCAGCAGGGGCGGCACACCCGCCAGTGAGACCTACACGGTCAAGGGAGGCACCACGAAGGCGGTCGCCCCGCCGAGGCCGTCCGGCGCCAAGGGGCAGTACGCCGTGACAGTGGAACGCCTCTCGGGCGG
The DNA here is from genome assembly GCF_052851135.1 of Streptomyces sp. BRA346. NCBI lineage: Bacteria > Bacillati > Actinomycetota > Actinomycetes > Kitasatosporales > Streptomycetaceae > Streptomyces > Streptomyces sp. BRA346. Next base: position 119,977 of record NZ_JAIWIH010000011.1, read on the forward strand.
CCCGGTCCACGCCTCCCGCATGCTGTCCCTCCCGGAGGGCGACGTCCCGGCCTTCACGATCCAGTCCCTGCCGGACGACCGGGGGACGGTGGAGGTCCCGCACGCGACGCAGGACCTGTCCGTCCTGAACCGCTAGCGGGTGAGTGGGGCGCGGCCGGAGTCCGGCTCGCGCCCTCCTCCTGCCCGTACCGGCTCGTGCCCGTCACCGGCTCCTCCTGCCCGTACCGGCTACTCCTGCCCGTACCGCGGATCCACCGACTCCGGTTCCAGCCCCAGCAGCTCGGCCACCTGCTCGACCACGACCTCGTGCACCAGCAGGGCGCGCTCGTCCCGGTTCTTCGTACGGATCTCCACCGGGCGCCGGTAGATCACGATCCGGTCGGGCGCGTCGCCGCGCGCCGCGATGAAGCGCCCGAGGGGGACGGACTCACCGTCCCACCCGTCGGTGAGGCCGTGGGCGCCCGGCGGATGTCCGTCGAGGCCGTGCCCGGACGGCACGTCGGCGCCCCCGCCGACCCCGGTGACCGGCACTTCCAGCACCGTGAAGTCGACTCCCGACAGCTGTGGCCACCGTCTCTCCAGCCGCTCCGCCGAGTCCTGCACGAGATCGATGAAGGACTCGGCGCGGCTGACCGACAGGGGGACCTGGGGCGGCGCGATCGGACCGCGCATACCCCGGCCGTGCCGATCGCGGCGCCGGGGACGCGGCTCGGGCTGGTCGGACGGTACGGGCCTGGTCATCACTCACGAGGGTAGCCGTCGCCCCGCCCCCGCCACGTGCTTACTGGACAGCCATGTCCAATGTCACTTAATGAACATTCCAGCCATGTTTACGCCCATAAACGGACTTCTCTCTGCTTGCTTCTCTGCCTCAGAATGACCCCTCTCTGTTCGCGTGCTGACCGGAATCGTCCGCGGCTGCTCGCGGCCGTCCCGATGTCCGCGCTGGTCAGCCAGGAAGTGCACGTATGGGATGCACGGGGCGAACCGGGACGACACGGCGGAGTGAGCTGGTGGAGAGTCGTCGCGGCCCGCTCAAGAGTGCGGTACCGTCCAACGTCGTGAGCCCTGTACGTCGCTGTTCGCGCACCGCCTGCGGCCGCCCCGCCGTCGCGACGCTGACGTACGTCTACGCGGACTCGACCGCGGTTCTCGGACCGCTGGCCACCTACGCCGAGCCGCACTGCTACGACCTGTGCTCGGAGCATTCGGAGCGGCTGACCGCCCCGCGCGGCTGGGAGGTCGTCCGGCTGGCCGTCGACACCGGTCCGGCCCGGCCGAGCAGCGACGATCTGGAAGCCCTGGCCAACGCGGTCCGCGAGGCGGCCCGCCCCCAGGAGCGCGCGGCCGGAGCCGGGGGCGGATCCGGGGCGTCCGGTGCTCCGGGCGGAGGCGGACAGAGCGGCCGGGAGGCCGACCCCCGGGAGGTGGCCCGCCGCGGCCATCTGCGGGTGCTGCGCTCACCGGAATCCTGACGCCCCACCTCACCCGTCATCTCGCGCCCGTCGCGCGGACGATTTTCCGATGCCAGTCGATCACTTCCCTCCAGGGCATTGACGCGAACTCGTCACGGCCACCACGATTCCTGGACCCCGAGCCCTCCATTTCCGCATCACGGATGTGGACTTCCAGGATTTCAGGAGGCCCGTGTGTTCGTGCAGCAACTGGAGCCCGTCGCCGATTCGCTGACCCTCTCCGCCCTCGTCGCCACCCTCCCTCTCCTCACCGTCCTCGCCCTGCTCGGCGGCGTGCGGATGCGCGCCCACTACGCGGGGCCCATCGGCCTCGCCGTCGCCGTCCTCGTCGCCTGTCTCCCGTACGGGATGCCCCTCGGACAGACCCTCTCCAGCGGCGCGCAGGGCGTGCTCTTCGGGCTCTTCCCCATCATGTGGATCGTCGTCAACGCCCTGTGGGTGTACCGGATGACGGTCCGCACCGATCACTTCGACGTCCTGCGCCGCTCCTTCGGGCGGCTCTCCGACGACCCCCGCGTGCAAGCCCTCGTCATCGCCTTTTGCTTCGGCGCGCTGCTGGAGGCCCTCGCGGGATTCGGCGCCCCGGTGGCCATTTGCGCGGTCATGCTCGTGGCGCTCGGCTTCGACCCGGTGCGCGCCGCCGTCGTCGCACTCGTCGCCAACACCGCGCCCGTCGCTTTCGGCGCCATGGCCACCCCGGTGGTGACGCTCGCTCAAGTCACCGGGCTGCCATTGGAGTCCGTCGCCTCCGTCGTCGGACGGCAGACCCCGCTGCTCGCCCTCGTCGTCCCCCTGCTGCTGGTCGTGCTGGTCGACGGGCGGCGCGGGCTGCGCGAGACCTGGGTACCGGCGCTCGTCTGCGGAACCGCCTTCGCCGTCGCCCAGTTCGCCGTCTCCAACTACCTCTCCGTCCAACTCGCCGACATCGCCGCCGCGCTCGTCGGCGCCGCCGCGCTCGTCGCCGTACCCGCCGCCCGGCGGCCCGCCGAGGAACCGGTGCGCGCCGCCGTCCTCACCGGCGTGCGCAGCGACGACCTGGACCACGTGGACCCGCGCCCCGACGTGCTGCGCGCCTACGCCCCGTACGCGCTTATCGTCGCGGTCTTCTCCCTCGCCCAGATCGGCCCGGTCAAGGACCTGTTGGCCAAGGCCACCCGCACCGTCGACTGGCCGTTCCTGGACGTCGCCAACCCCGACGGGGAGCCGGTCAGCGGCAACCTCTTCGCGCTGCCCCTGCTCGCCACCGGCGGCACCCTCGTCCTGCTCGCGGGCATCGCCACCGCCGCCGTCCTGCGGGTCGCCGCACGCGACGCGCTGGGGGAGTGGGCGGCCACCGTGCGCGAGCTGCGGCACGCGATCCTCACGGTCACCTCGGTGCTCGCCCTCGCGTACGTCATGAACCTCTCCGGGCAGGCCGCCACCATCGGCCACTTCGTCGCCGCGGCCGGGGCCGGGCTCGCCTTCCTCTCCCCGGTGCTCGGCTGGTTCGGCGTCGCCGTCTCCGGCTCGGACACCTCCGCCAACGCCCTCTTCGGCGCCCTCCAGGTCACCGCCGCCCGCGAGTCCGGGCTCTCGCCCGACCTGCTCGCCGCGGCCAACAGCTCGGGCGGCGTCCTCGGCAAGATGATCTCCCCGCAGAACCTCACCATCGCGTGCGCCGCGGTGGGGCTCAAGGGGCGTGAGGGGGATCTGTTGCGGAAGGTGCTGCCGTGGAGTCTGGGGCTGTTGCTGTTGATGTGCCTGATCGTCGTCGCGCAGTCGTCGTTCCTGCTGGGCTGGATGCTGCCGTAGGCCGGTAGGTGAGCCTCACAGTTGCCGCCCAGGTCCGACGGGTAAGTTTTGAGTTCCGTGTAAGAAGGACCTCGAGAAGGGGTTGGCTGTGCCCGACTTGTCGCAGATCGTGAAGGCGTACGACATCCGCGGTGTGGTCCCGGACCAGTGGGACGAACCGCTCGCCGAGCTGTTCGGTGCGGCCTTCACCCGGGTGACCGGCGCGGCCGCGATCGTCGTCGGCCATGACATGCGCCCCTCGTCGCCGGGCCTGTCGCGTGCTTTCGCCCGCGGGGCCGCGTCCCTCGGGGTGAACGTGACCGAGATCGGCCTCTGCTCGACCGACCAGCTCTACTTCGCCAGCGGCCACCTCGACCTGCCCGGCGCGATGTTCACGGCCAGCCACAACCCCGCCCAGTACAACGGCATCAAGATGTGCCGGGCGGGCGCCGCGCCCGTCGGCCAGGACACCGGCCTGGCCGAGATCCGCTCCCTGGTCGAAGGCTGGGCCGAGACCGGAGCCCCCGAGCCCGCCGCGGACCCCGGCACGATCACCCAGCGCGACGTCCTCGCCGACTACGCCGCCCATCTGCGCACCCTCGTGGACCTCACCGCCAGCCGGCCGCTGAAGGTCGTCGTGGACGCGGGCAACGGCATGGGCGGCCACACCGTCCCCACCGTCTTCGAGGGGCTCCCGCTGGAGCTGGATGCCCTCTACTTCGAGCTGGACGGCACCTTCCCCAACCACGAGGCCAACCCCCTCGACCCCAAGAACATCGTCGACCTCCAGGCCCGCGTCCGCGAGACCGGCGCCGACATCGGCCTCGCCTTCGACGGCGACGCCGACCGCTGCTTCGTCGTCGACGAGCGCGGCGAACCGGTGGCCCCCTCCGCGATCACCGCCCTGGTCGCCGCCCGCGAACTGGCCAAGCACCCGGGCGGGACGGTCATCCACAACTGCATCACCTCCTGGTCCGTCCCCGAGGTCGTCAAGGAGAACGGCGGCACCCCCATCCGCACCCGCGTCGGCCACTCCTTCATCAAGGCCGAGATGGCCCGCACCGGCGCGATCTTCGGCGGCGAGCACTCCGCGCACTACTACTTCCGCGACTTCTGGAACGCCGACACCGGCATGCTCGCCGCCCTCCACGTCCTGGCCGCCCTCGGCGGCGGGCAGCAGCCCCTGTCGCAGCTCGTGGAGCAGTACGACCGCTACGCCGCCTCCGGCGAGATCAACAGCACCGTCGCCGACCAGACCGGCCGCATGGAGGCCGTCAAGGCCGCCTACGAGGGCCGCAAGGCCGAGGGCATCGCCCTGGACGAGCTGGACGGCCTGACGGTCACCAGCGCCGACTGGTGGTTCAACCTCCGCCCCTCCAACACCGAGCCCCTGCTGCGCCTGAACGTAGAAGCCCGCGACGCCCAAACCGCGGACCGCATCCGAGACGAGGTCCTGACCACGGTCCGCGCCTAGCCCCCGAGTGCCGCCGGGTGGTCCGGCGGCCCGACGGCCAGACTCCTGACGGCCAGGCGGCCCGACGCCCCGTGGTGCGATGGCCTGGTTCGCCGGTGCCCCGGTGACCTGGCCTTCCGGCGGCCCGGCGGCCTGACGCCCCGTGGCGCGACGGTCCGGTCTCCCGGTGGCCCGGCGGTCTGGTTTCCCGGCAGCCCGAACGGCCTGGCGGCCCGACGCCTGGCGGCCAGGTCACCGGCAGGCCCGGTGGCCCGACGGCCTGGCGGCTCGGCAGGCCGGTCCTCCGGTGGCCCGACGCCTGGCCACCCGACGGCGGCCCGGTCTTCCGGCGCCCGACGGCCCGGTGGTCTGGCCTTCCGGCGGCCGGTGGCCCGACGGTGTGGCGCCCTGGCGGTCCGCCCGACGCCCGGCGGCCCGGCGCTGCGGCGGCCTGACGGTGTGGGTCCGCGACCTGGGTGTCCCCGCCCCAGCCGTACTCCCACACCCGCTCCAGCAGCCGGTTGCGGGAGAGCGCGCCGCTGGGCGGCCCGGCGGCGCGGTGGCCTGGCGCCCGGTCTTCCGGCGGTGTGGCGGCCGGGCTGTCCCGCCCCGCCGGGCCACCGACGGCCTGCACACCCCACCGGCCAGGGACCGGCCCCGCGGCATACCCGAGCCCGGGCAGCCCCCCAGCCGCCGTGCCGCCCCCGCGCCCCGCGGGGGCCAGCGCCTCCAGGGGGCACGTCTCAGCGTGAGCGGAGGCAAGGCGCGGGCCCCACGCGGGGGGCCCATCCCCTTCAGAGGCCTGCGCTCGGGGCGCGTCGTCCGCGCCAAGGACCGCCGCCACCCGCCCGACGTCGCCGCGCGACGGGCACTCCCAGCCCCTCCGGGGGTGACCCCCAGCGCCTCCGGCGTTTGAGGCGCGGGGCCCGGGGCGGAGATGCCCCACTCCCAGCCCCCTGTGCCCGGGGCGGATATGTCCGATCCTCCAGCCCCTCCCGCGTTTGAGGAACGGAGGCCGCGGGCGGCGATGCCCCACCCTCCAGCGCCTCCGGCGTTTGAGGAGCGGGGTCCTGGGGCGGAGCCCCTGCGGGGGTGCAGGGGGCGGAGCCCCCGCAACGGGGTCCGGGGCGGAGCCCCGGTTTCGGGAAGGGGCGGGGTGGGGAAACCCCCGACCCACGAGCCGCCCCGGCATGGCCCACCGCCCACGGCACAGCCACCCCCGGCGGTACCCTGACCACGCCGGACCCACGTCCGGCTGGACCACATCCGAAGGGACACCCCATGCCGCTCGAAGCCGGTCTTCTGGAGATTCTCGCCTGCCCGGCGTGCCACGCCCCGCTCCGCGAGGAAGAGGCCGAGGAGACCCTTGAGCTGGTGTGCACGGATGGCAAGGGATGCGGTCTGGCGTACCCCGTCCGGGACGGCATCCCGGTCCTGCTCGTGGACGAGGCCCGCCGCCCGGCCTGACGACACCCGCCGACGCGACGCACACCGCATCCAGCCCGCACCGCCAGCCCGCACCGCCACCCACGGCGATCGGAGGCCGTAGCTCCTTGCTCGACGAATCCCTCCTGGACGCCCCGGAGGCCCTCGCCCGGGCCGACACCTGTGGGCTGCTGCGCGGGGCCGCAGAATCCGGCGCCAGGGTCCGTACCGCAGCGAGGCACGCCGCCGACGCGGGCGTAGCGGACCTGAAGCCGGACGGACGGCCGCGCGCCGTCCTGGTCGCGGGCCCGGGGGCGGCGGGAAGCTGCACCGCCGATCTCCTCGGCGCGCTCAGCGGCGGCAACATCCCGGTGAGCCTGATCGGCCCGACCGGCGTCGCACCGGCCCCCGGCGCGCTGCGCTGGGCGCTGCCCGGCTGGGCGGGCCCGCTGGACCTGCTGGTCATCGCGACGCCGGACGGTACGGAGCCGGGGCTGCCGCGCCTCGTGGAGCAGGCGTACCGCCGGGGCTGCGCGCTGGTCGCGGTGGCTCCGGGGCACTCGCCGCTGGCGGGCGCGGTGGCACAGGCGCGCGGCCTGATGGTGCCGCTGGCCACGTCCGCGTACGGTCCGCCCGGCACCGGCACCGGCCCCGCGCCGTACGGGACGCCCCCACCCGACGAGCCCCCGAATACGGCCGCCACCCCCACACGCCCCGAAGACCACCCCCAGGGCCCACCCCCCGAAGGCGCTCTGGACGAGCCCGCCCCCTCCGGCGGGCACCCCCACCACACCACCCCGCCGCACATAGAGCCGCCCGGCACCGCACCGGACGAGGTCACCGGCCCCGCCCTGCCCGGCACGCTGTGGGCGCTGCTGACCCCGCTGCTCATGCTCGTCGACCGGATCGGCCTGATCTCGGCGCCGCCCGCCGCGCTCCAGCAGGTGGCGGATCGGCTGGACCGGGTCGCCGAGCGCTGCGGCCCGGCCATCGCCACGTACACCAACCCCGCGAAGACGCTCGCGGCCGAGCTGGCCGGGGCGCTTCCGCTGCTGTGGACCGAGGGCCCGGTGGCCGCCGCGACCGGACGGCGCTTCGCGGGGCTGCTCGCGTCGCTCGCCGGGCGCCCCGCGCTCGCCGCCGACCTGCCCGGCGCGCTGGCCGCGCACGGCACGCTGCTGGCGGGGGCCTTCGCGGGCGGGGCCGACCCGGATGACTTCTTCCGCGACCGGGTGGAGGAGCCGGAGGCGCTGCGCGCCCGGATCGTGCTGCTGCACGACGAGCCGGTGGGCCCCGTCTCGGCCGTCCCGGCGGCCCGCGAACTCGCGCTGGCGCACGAGACGGCGTTCAGCGAGCTGGAACCGGACGAGGGAAGCCCGCTGGAGCGCGCGGCCGAACTTCTCGCCATCACGGATTTCGCCGCCGTTTACCTCGCGCTTGCTGCGGCGGATAGAACTTGAGGCCGTACGCGAGCCTCTGAGCGGCCCGCGCCGTACCCGTGCCGGAAACCCGCGCCCGGAAACCCGCGCCCGGAAACCCGGAAATCGGCATCCCATCGCCCGGACAGTCAGGAACCGCACCGCATGGACCGCCTCGTCAACACCGTGCGCCCCTACGCCTGGGGCTCCCGCACCGCCATCCCCGAGCTGCTGGGCACCCCGCCGACCGGCGAGCCGCAGGCCGAGATGTGGATGGGCGCACACCCCGGGGCGCCGTCCCGTCTCGACCGCGGCGAGGGCTCCGTCGCGCTGTCCGACGTGATCGCGGCCGATCCGGAGCGCGAGCTGGGCGCGGGCGCCGTACGGGCCTTCGGGCCGCGGCTGCCGTTCCTCCTCAAGGTGCTCGCCGCGGCCTCGCCGCTCTCCCTCCAGGTGCATCCGGACCTCGCGCAGGCGAAGGAGGGCTTCGCGGACGAGGAGGCCCGCGGCGTCCCGGTGGACGCCCCGCACCGCAACTACAAGGACGCCAACCACAAGCCCGAGCTGATCTGCGCCCTCACCCCGTTCGACGGGCTGTGCGGCTTCCGCGACCCCGACGAGGCCGCCTCGCTGCTGGCCGGACTTGAGGTCGACTCCCTCAAGCCGTACGTCGACATCCTGCACGCCCACCCGGAGTCGCACGCCCTGCGCGAGGTGCTGACGGCCGTGCTGACCGCCGACCGTGAGGCGATCGCCGAGACCGTGCACCAGGCCGCGGCCGCCGCCGAACGCCTTGGCGCACTCGACGGCCCGGGCGCCGCGGCGTACGCGGCGTACGCCACCATCGCCCGGCACTACCCGGGCGACCCCGGCGTGATCGCCGCGATGCTGCTCAACTTCGTCACGCTTCAGCCCGGTGAGGCGCTGTACCTGGGCGCGGGCGTCCCGCACGCCTATCTCGACGGACTCGGCGTCGAGATCATGGCCAACTCCGACAACGTGCTGCGCTGCGGCCTCACGCCCAAGCACGTCGACGTCCCCGAACTGCTCCGCATCGTCCGCTTCGAGAGCGACGCCCCGGCCGTACTGCGTCCCGAGGAGGACCCCTCCGGCGAGGAGCTGTACACCACCCCGATCGACGAGTTCCGGCTCTCCCGCTACGTCCTGGCGGAGGGCGCCGCCCCCCGTCGGCTGCCGTCCTCCGGCCCGCAGATCCTGCTGTGCGTCGCGGGCGAGGTTTCGCTCCGCGGTGACGATGAACTACGGCTGGCACGCGGCGAATCCGCCTTCGTCGGGGCGGGCGAGGAGATCACCGTGACCGGCGACGGCACTGTGTTCCGGGCCACACTGACCGCCTGAATTCAAGCTCCTGCGGCGGGCTGGAACAATGGCCCGCCGTAGCGGCAGTAAAGCTCAAGCAAAACTGCCATGAGCGGGAAGGGACATTCGGCACAAATGAGTGCATCAGGCGGAACCAAGGCGATTGTTGCCGCGCTGGGCGCCAACCTGGCCATCGCCGCAGCCAAGTTCGTGGCGTTCGCTTTCAGCGGCTCGTCGTCGATGCTCGCCGAAGGCGTGCACTCGCTGGCCGACTCGGGCAACCAGGGACTGCTGCTCCTCGGCGGCAAACAGGCCAAGCGCGCCGCGACCCCCGAGCACCCCTTCGGCTACGGTCGCGAGCGCTACATCTACGGCTTCCTCGTCTCCATCGTGCTGTTCACCATCGGCGGCATCTTCGCGCTGTACGAGGGCTACGAGAAGATCAAGCACCCGCATGAGCTGGAACACTGGTACTGGCCGGTCGGCGTGCTCGTCTTCGCGATCATCGCGGAGGGCTTCTCGTTCCGTACGGCCATCAAGGAGTCCAACGAGGTCCGCGGCAAGCTGACCTGGTCCCAGTTCGTCCGCCGCGCCAAGGCCCCCGAGCTGCCGGTCGTCCTCCTGGAGGACCTCGGCGCCCTGGTCGGCCTCATCCTCGCCCTCGGCGGCGTCGGCCTCGCCCTCGCCACCGGCAACGGCGTCTGGGACGGCATCGGCACCATGTGCATCGGTGTCCTGCTGGTCCTGATCGCCCTCGTCCTCGCGGCCGAGACGAAGTCCCTCCTGCTGGGCGAAGCGGCCGACATCGACCAGGTCGCCAAGATCCGCGAAGCGGCCGTCGACGGTCAGACCGTCACGGGCCTGATCCACATGCGCACCCTCCACCTCGGCCCCGAGGAACTCCTGGTCGCCGCCAAGATCGCGGTCCAGCACGACGACAGTGCGGCCGACGTCGCCCGCGCGATCGACGCGGCGGAAGCCCGCATCCGCGAGGCGGTCCCGATCGCGCGAGTGATCTACCTGGAACCGGACATCCTCCGCCCCGCCACAACCTGACCCCCGATCGCCCCGCGCCCAACGGCCGGGGCGATCGCATTCGGGTCCCGTGCCGAAGCCCCTCGCGAACGCACGCCACCCCGCCTCCCCCAAGCCCACCGCCCGGCTGCCGTGCTCCCACGGCAGGGAGCCCCGACGCACCGCCCGGGGACGCCACGGCCCGGTGGCTTCGCGGGTCCGGAGCCAAGGCCGCGCACAGTGCAGGGCGCGGGTAGCTGCACCGAAGCCTGGGGGCCGCGGCCCCCAGAAGGCACAGGAACGGATGCGGGGACCGGGAGGCAGCCCCCCGGTGAGGCTCCTACTGGATCGGGACGCTCCGGCGTAGGGCTGGCCCCTTGCCGAACCCCGGGGCAGCCGCCCAGGGCCTGAGAGCGGGGGCGAGCACAGCGACAGGCACAGGGATGCAGCCCAGCGCTGGGCTGGCCCTTCGTCGGGACCCCGGGCGAAGCCGCCCAGGCGGGGGCGCAGCCCCGGCCTGAGGTCGGGAGCGAACGCCGCGATGAGGCCCAGGGCCTGGGGTCCAGGGGCGGAGCTCCGGCGGGGTCGGGCGGAGCCCCGGTTCGGGAAGGGGCGGGGTGGGGAAAGACCCACCCCGCCCACCACCTACTCGATCTCGCTCAACACCCCCAGAATCGCCCCCACATCCGCAGCCCCACCCAACCGCTCCCGGAACTCCGCAACCATCAACTTCCGCGACAGCAGCGCCAGAATCCGCAGGTGCTCATCCCCCGCCGCAGCCTCCGGCACCGCGATCATGAAGACCAGCCGAGCCTTCGTACCGTCCGGCGCGCCCCATTCGATGCCTTCGGCGGAGCGGGCGAAGCCGACGACCGGTGCCGTCACCGCGTCCGTCTTGGCGTGCGGGATGGCGATCTCGTCGCCGAGACCGGTGGTGCCCTGGTCCTCGCGGGCGAACGCGACCCGCACCAGCTCCGCGGCGTCCGCGACCTTGCCGCTCGCGGCGAGCAGGTCGGCCATCTCGCGGATGGCGTCGTCCTTGCGGTCGGCGGTCAGCTGCCCCTTGACCGTCTGCTCGGTCAGATACCCGGACAGCACCTCACCCTCAACCGGCCCCGCACCAGCGGCAGGAGCGGCGGCAGCGGCGCCTGCGGAGGCAGCCCCGGACGAACCCCCCGAGGCACCGCCCGCACCCCCCACCAACACCGGCGCGGCCACAGCGGAAGCCACACCACCGGTGGAAGCAGCCGCCGACCCAGCCGACACGGCCGCCGCACCACCCCGCCCCGGCACCCGCAACGCCCCCATGGACATCAGCCCGACCGTAGCCACCGCCGTGACGGCCGTACCGACGACCACCGCCACGAAGAACATCGGCACGCCGCTCACCGCACCGAGCACCGCCACGATGGGCCCTCCGTGCGGCACGCTGTCCTCGACCGCCGCCAGCCCGGCTATGGCCCCGGCGACCGCACCGCCGAGCATGTTCGCCGGGATCACCAGCGCGGGCCGCGCCGCGGCGAACGGAATCGCACCCTCGGTGATGCCGAAGAAGCCCATGAAGAGGGCGGCGAGCCCGGTCTCGCGCTCCTGGTCGTCGAACATCCGGCGACGGATCAGCGTGGCCAGCCCCTGCCCCAGCGGCGGCACCGGAATGGCCGCGGCGCACGCGCCCATGACCTCGGGGTTCTTGGACACCAGCCCGGCGCCGAAGAGAAATGCCGTCTTGTTGACCGGTCCGCCCATGTCGAACGCGATCATCAGCCCGAGGATGATGCCGAGCAGCGCCGCGCTCGTCCCGGTCAGCCCGCCGAGCCAGTCGGTGAGGTTCTCGAAGACCCAGGCGATCGGCCTGCCGAGGACGTAGATGAAGAAGAGGCCGAGCGCCGAGGTCGCCACGATCGGGATCACGATGATCGGCATGATCGGCTGGACGAACTTCGGTACCCGGACCTTCTTGATCCCCTGCACCAGGTACCCGGCCAGGAAGCCGGTGACGATCGCCCCGATGAACCCGGCGCCCGCCTCGCTGTCGTACAGCTCGCCATGGGCCGCGATCCAGCCGCCGACCATGCCGGGCACGAGCCCGGGCCGGTCGGCGACGGCGTACGCGATGTAGCCGGACAGGGCGGGGATCATCAGCTGGAAGCCGATGGTGCCGATGTCGTTGACGGTCTTCCAGAAGGAGTCGTCGGGGATGACGATCCCCTTGGACGTCGTATCGCCGCCCAGTGCGAGCGAGACGGCGATCAGCAGACCGCCGACCACCACGAACGGGATCATGTACGAGACGCCGTTCATGAGCGCCTTATAGGTGACACCGCGCCCCTTACGCCCGCCGCTGCCACCCACCTCACCGGAACCAGAACCGGCACCCGCACCAGTCCCGGCACCCGACGCGGCCGAAACACCCCCGCGCCCCTCATACACCGGCGCGTCGCTCACCCGCTCGATCAGCCGCTCCGGATGGTGGATCCCCTCGGCCACCCCGACGACGAGCACCTTCTTCCCGACGAACCGGCTGCGGTCGACGTCCTTGTCGGCGGCGATGATGATCCCGTCCGCCTCGCTGACATCGTTGTCAGACAGAACGTTCTCGGCCCCGATCGAGCCCTGTGTCTCCACCTTCATACGATGACCGAGCGCTTCCGCGGCCTGCGCCAGCTTCTCGGCGGCCATATAGGTGTGGGCGATGCCGGTCGGACAGGCGGTCACGGCGAGCAGTCTGAGCCCCGGCCCGCCGGTCTCCGCACTGTCGCTGGCCCCCGCACCGTTGGGGGGATCGGCTGGACTGGTCACGTGGTTCTCCTTGTCACGATCAGCTTCCTCGGCAGCGCGGACAACGCCGTCAACGCGCCGAGCAGCGCGGGAATGTGCAAGCGTCCCCGTGCCGGCGGCATCCTGCAATACCCGCGGACGGGATCAATGCGGTGCGCCGTACGCCGCGGGGCGCCGTCCCGCGGCGTGGGCCGAAGAACACCCCCGCGGGCTGGGGCTCACCCCGCCCAGCGTGTAGATTCGTGGGCGAGCCAGACGTCGCTGCTGATGGCGGTCGGGCGGCCCGTTCCGCGGGTCGGCCGAGGGAGAGAGGGCCTCCGACGGACTGCGCGCTGCGAGCAAAGGGGACACGTGTGTCCGATTTAAGACACACCTTCCCGGACACACCGTGCCCGCTGCCCGCAGGCCAGCCGAAACACTCTCGCTCGCCAACCGATCGATGAGGAGCAGCACTCATGACGACAGCCGACACCGGTCAGGACTTCAAGGTCGCCGACCTCTCCCTGGCTGATTTCGGTCGCAAGGAGATCACCCTCGCCGAGCACGAGATGCCCGGCCTGATGGCGCTTCGCAAGGAGTACGCCGCATCCCAGCCGCTGGCCGGTGCCCGGATCACCGGCTCGCTGCACATGACGGTGCAGACCGCGGTCCTGATCGAGACCCTGGCCGCGCTCGGCGCGCAGGTCCGCTGGGCGTCCTGCAACATCTTCTCCACCCAGGACCACGCGGCCGCCGCGATCGCGGTCGGCCCGAACGGCACCCCGGAGAACCCGCAGGGCATCCCGGTCTTCGCCTGGAAGGGCGAGACCCTGGAGGAGTACTGGTGGTGCACCGAGCAGGCGCTGACCTGGCCGGGTACCGCCACCGGCGGCCCCAACATGATCCTGGACGACGGTGGCGACGCCACCCTCCTCGTCCACAAGGGCGTCGAGTACGAGAAGGCGGGCGCCGCGCCTGACGTCTCCACCGCCGAGAACGACGAGCACCGCGTCATCCTCGAGCTGCTGAACCGCACCCTCGCGGAGAGCCCGCAGAAGTGGACGCAGCTCGCCTCCGAGATCCGCGGTGTCACGGAGGAGACCACCACCGGTGTCCACCGTCTGTACGAGATGCACCGGGAGGGCACCCTGCTCTTCCCGGCGATCAACGTCAACGACGCGGTGACCAAGTCGAAGTTCGACAACAAGTACGGCTGCCGCCACTCCCTGGTCGACGGCATCAACCGCGCCACCGACGTCCTGATCGGCGGCAAGGTCGCGGTCGTCTGCGGCTACGGCGACGTCGGCAAGGGCTGCGCGGAGTCGCTGCGCGGCCAGGGCGCCCGCGTCATCATCACCGAGATCGACCCGATCTGCGCGCTCCAGGCGGCGATGGACGGTTACCAGGTCGCCACCCTGGACGACGTGGTGGAGACCGCGGACATCTTCATCACCACGACGGGCAACAAGGACATCATCATGGCCACCGACATGGCCAAGATGAAGCACCAGGCGATCGTCGGGAACATCGGCCACTTCGACAACGAGATCGACATGGCCGGTCTCGCGGCGATCCCCGGGATCGTCAAGGACGAGGTCAAGCCGCAGGTCCACACCTGGACGTTCCCCGAGGGCAAGAAGCTCATCGTGCTCTCCGAGGGCCGTCTGCTGAACCTGGGCAACGCGACCGGTCACCCGTCCTTCGTGATGTCCAACTCCTTCGCGGACCAGACCATCGCCCAGATCGAGCTGTTCACCAAGCCCGAGTCCTACCCGACCGACGTGTACGTGCTGCCCAAGCACCTGGACGAGAAGGTCGCCCGGCTCCACCTGGAAGCGCTCGGCGCCAAGCTGACCACGCTCCGCCAGGAGCAGGCCGACTACATCGGCGTCCCGGTCGAGGGTCCGTACAAGCCCGACCACTACCGCTACTGATCGCCCCGGCCGGCGCGCCGAGCGTCGGTCACCGGCCCCGCCGCACCGGCGGGGCCCCAGGGCCCGTCCGCGCCGTTCCGGCCGGGCGGGCCCCAGCCATTCCCAAGGACCTCACCATGCCCCGCGGCCGCTACTCCCTCCACGACACCCACGACCACGCGCCCCTCGGCGAAGAGCACTTCCACTGCGCGCCGGGCCCCAGCGGATGGCGTTACGTCGCCCAGCGCACCTCGCCCTCCGGCGAGCACGCCGGTTCCGTGGACCTCACGCTCGACGAACTCGGCCGTCCCCTCCGCCTGGAGCTGCACGCCGCGAGCTGGCGGATTCGCGGCGGCGCGATGGAGGGCGTGACCTGGGTCCGTACGGACCCGTCCGGAGAGCACGCGACCGAGGGCAACACCCAGGCCCACGCGTTCACCGGCACCTCCCCGGCGTTCCTCGTCGCCCTCTCCCGCATGCTCCGGCTCGAACCCGGCACGGGGCCGGTACGCGTCCGCCTCGTCGCCTTCACCGACCCGGTCCTCGCCCCCCGCACCCTCGACCAGTCCTGGGCCCTGCTCGGCAGTACGGTGCACGAGACCGACAGCGGCCCGCTCACCGTGGACGAGTACCAGGTCAGCGAGTTGGACACGGGTGAGCAGCACACGGTTCACATCGCCGGCGACGTGGTACTCGCGGCCCCGGGCATCGAACTGGAGGAGTTGGAGACCCCGCCGTCGTCCTTCGGGTGATGTGCGGAGCGCCCCGCTGACCTGGTACGGTGTTCATCTCCCCGAAACCCGTTGACACGGGCCATGTGGGGAGGTAGATTTTAACGGTTGCGATGAGCGGCGTGGTACGTTGCTCAGCAGCCGTTGGCATCTGAACCGCTCCGGTCTGGAAGGGAATTCCAGCGGAGCACTTTGACCCCCGCAGGTAATCGCGAAGCCGATTAGGTCGGCCGATGCGACTCTGCTAAAGTCAAGACAGCCGAAAGGCAAAAGGCCCCCAACAGGCCACCGGAAACGGAATTCGGACCGGAAACGGAACGGAAAACGGATCTGGTAAGGTTGGAAACACGAAAGGCTGGAAAGCCGAAAGGCTGAAAGGCCGGAGGGAAGAGCCCGGAGAGACCGGTGATACGGTTTCAAAGGAAGCGTCCGTTCCTTGAGAACTCAACAGCGTGCCAAAAGTCAACGCCAGATATGTTGATACCCCGTCCGCATCAGATGATGTGGTCGAGGTTCCT